>JBBQPX010000111.1:0-8554 GCA_038216775.1 Chitinophagales bacterium | reverse complement strand
TTTTTAAAAGCAGATACTTACGATAACCGGAGCGGTTGTGGGAGCAGTAGCGGGCTTCCTCTACTGGAAATTTATTGGATGTACAACCGGCAGTTATTACATACAATCCAACCCAGTAAGAATGCCTATGTATGGCGCATTGATGGGCGGACTTATATTGAATATTTTAAAACCAGGTAAGCATCAACAAAAACAACATAAAGGGTAAAATCAAAGTTATTCTGTTGGCTATTTCCAAAAGCAACCATGCAATGGCCAAGGAGAAGCCGGTTATTCCTTTTCCTTCAGCAATTCGCCAATATCTTTAATCATCTGCTCAATTTCCAGTTGCAAAGTGCCGTTATAAATGCCCCGAATTCTTTTGCTTTTGTCAACCAGCAATATATGTTCGGTATGCAGAAAGTCGCTGCTGTCTTTTGTAAAGCCAAGGTCTTCTTCAGCAAAGTAAGATTTGCGGGCAAGCGTGTATATATCGTTTTTATTACCCGTTAGTAAATGCCAGTTGGGGGATGTTATTTCATTCGCTTCCGCATATTTTTTCAACTTGGCAACGCTGTCAATCCATGGCGTTACACTATAGGAAAGTATTACAACGTCGTTATTGTTTTTATAGCTGTCCTGCACCAGCTTCATGTGAGAAGTCATTACCGGGCAAATGCTGCCGCAACTGGTAAAGATAAAATTTGCGACATGTATTTTTCCCTCAATGTCTTTTTCGGTTATAGTTTTGCCATGCTGGTCGGTCATGGTAAAATCGCTAACGGTATGAGTAATTTTTTGCTGAACTTCTTGTTTAGCTAAAAACTCCGGCGTAAAATCAGGTTTGTTATAGTAGGGTAGCAGTGCAGCCTCTTTTTTTGCCGAACAGGAAAAAAGCAAGCTGATGCAAAAAGCTATACTAATTCTTAAAAATACTGTCTGAAACATTAACGCAATTTTTTGTGCCGAGCAAGCCATAACGCCTGCCATCTTTAATTATATAGTTTGCTTTTACTTTTCCATTATCGTACCACCATTGCTGCTGGCCGTCCTCGTGCCCCTGTTTGTAGTTCATTACTTTGGTCAGCAAACCTTCATCATTCCATTCTCTACAGGTACCTTCGTATTCATCAGTAACAAAAAAATAATCAAGTTGCTTTTGCCCATTTTCCCACCATGCTTTATACTCACCTGTTTTTTGTCCATTTGTAAAATATCTTATTTCTCTTATTTTTTTTGAGGGATAAAATTTTTTCCATTCGCCGTTTTCCTTTCCTGTTAAATAGGTCGATGTTTCCGCTGTATCTGTTGTTCCGCCAAAAAGTGTAAACAAGGTACCGCTGAATGGCTGGTTATTTTCCATGAGCAAACCACTAACGAATTTCGTATTAGTTTTCTCTTTATTTAGTAACTGAAAAGCTGTATGCGCAGGCTTCTCCGGCATATTGCAGCTAAAGCAAGTAATTAAAATAGTTATTATAATACTATTGTGTAACCGTGCCTGGTGTGCCATAAAATCCACTTCCATTAATGTAAGGGTCTGTGTTTGTAATATGGTAATGATAAATACCATTTGGATAATCTGCCGTTACTGATGTATGACCATGATAGGCATCAAGACCAGTAACCGCAGCTCCATTTTCTTCAGGGCCATAAACCGGAAAACCATCTAACAGAAAACCAAGTAAAGAAGATTTTGTGGCTTTAACAGTGGTAAGGTACAATGGTTCTACATGGTAATGATATTGCCCTGACATTTGTGGATGCCCCCAGTATTTGTCGAAACTGGTTATTTCGTTTGTAAGCGGTTGGTTAGGACCTGCATATTGATTAAAAAATGGAACGCCATTTAAAGAAATACCTATTGCGCCAAGTGGTGTTGCAGCGTGATTGGCAGCAACCACAGGATTTGCCGGTATTTTAAAAGTATAATTTTGTGTAGAAATTGTATTCGGATTTTTATTAAATGTGGTACCGCCAAATGTAGTGCCGCTGAAGTTTTCATACAAACTGTTTCCTGCGGGATAGTACACGCTTTTATGGTCAGGCGCACCTGTACACTTTATGGTAATATAAGTTCCGTCTGATGTAATGCTGGTAGCTCCGTATATTTTTGAATATACTGCGGGAACGGCAGTACCACCGCCTCCTCCGCCGGTTCCTGTGCCCGTATCAGTAGTGCTTTTGTTACAACTTAACGCTGCAGTAAACAAAATAGCAACTAAAGCAGATTTTTTAAAAACTGAAAAATTCATAAGTATTTTTTTAAGTTGTAAAATGTTTAGATGTAAAACGAGTTTTAATAATTAATCCTTCGGTGATGGCGGATTATTTTTTTCGGGAGAAAAAAAACGGGCAAGGTCGTGTGTAAGTTTATCAAAATTTTCCGTCTGCTCTGGCTTGCATATTTTTTTGAGCGCTGCAAAATGCTGATAGTGTGCCAATTCTAAGTTTCGTTGTAAAAGATTTAGCTCATTTACAACGGAATCTTTACCGGCAAAAGTTTCATTATTTAAAGTATTATATAAAGCAGTTTTTGCCATGCGGATACTATCCCTGATATTTTTCACTGTCGCCTGATGCTGCTCGATAAGTTTTTCATATGCTGCCACCTGCTCTTTATCAAAATGCAGTCTTTCAATAATAATGTTTTTTGGTCCTGCTTGCCCCTCTGGCCGGCCCTCAAGTTGGTTCATTTCTGGTCTGAAACCCCGTGGATGCGGAGGTTTTCTTAACAGCAGAAAACTCACGATGCCTAAATTGACTATCAGCAGGCCAATAACGGCAATGCTTAAAAGTTTTATTTTACTCATGGTATAATGCGTTAGATGAGTTAAGATTCATTGAGCTTACTACTTTTTCAATACCCGAGGATTCATTATTAACAGCAGCATTATTTTTTGTGCCAGATGACACTGAAAACAGGATAGATACGTTTAATAAAAGAACAACAATAGCTGCAGCCCCAAATGCCCATTTCCACTTAACCGGCGCTTCAACATTATTAAGATTATCTATCTGCTGCCTGATGCGTGTAAGCAAGAATGGTGGGGCGTCCATCTCTTTTATCTGCTTCAATAAATCCAGTCTGTTATCTATATTCATAATAGTGCCATTAAGTAATTATACGATTATTGGTTTAAAATCCTTCGTTATCTTCCAATCTTTTTTGAATAGATTGTTTTGCCCTTTGCAAAAGTGATTCAACTGCTTTTAGGCTGGTATTCATTATTTCTGCCACTTCTTTTTGTGGTCTGTCTTCTATTTTACTTAAAATTATAGCTGTTTTTTGGTTTTCGGGCAGTGCATAAATTATTCTCAACAGGTTGTCGAGCGCCTCTTTATCTTCTGATTCAGTGCCTGGATGATTAATGGTTGCTACTTCGTTCAAGGGTTCTCCACTATCCTGGTGAAATAGTCCATTTATAAAGCCGAATCGCTTTTTAGTTTTTTTCGATTTAAGAAAATCGAGACAATGGTTAATGGCAATGCGGTAAATCCATGTTTTTAAACTGGCTGATGCTGCATTAAATTTATGATAGTGCTGATGTATTTTTACAAAAACCTCTTGAGTAACATCCTGTGCATCCTCGCTGTTAAGCACATAATGCAAACAGACGTTGTACACGGTTTTTTTGTAGGTGTCGTAGATATTTTCAAAATCTAAATCATTCATACCAGCAATAAGTGATGTTTGAGACGTAATATACAATACCAAATTTTAGTGCGACTGTTAATAGTTTGAGTTGCTGATGGTTTAAATGGTAGAGTATAAAAACTGATAGTGATGGTGAATAAATCGGGAATACTGGTTGGGATATTACTGCTGCGCAGGATAAATTTTGCGAAGCCTGATTTTTGAAGAATCCTCTTTTAAGGAAAGAGAATCTGTAAGAATTTCCTTTGCTGTTAAAACCCATTCAGGTTGTAAAATCCATTGCCCATCTTCAAAAGTTAAGTAATACACTTTTACAGATGCAGAGCCTGAACCTTCTTCTTTAATGATAATTTGGCGGGTGGCATCATTTTCCTTTATAGTAACTGGTTTTGCAAAAATCGTTTCTTCTGGTTCAGTTATACTTGACTTAGCCTGATTTGTAGCCGCTGCTTTTGGTGATTGCTCTGCAGGTTTCGCTTGATTGTTTTCTTCCTCAATTACCGGAAGTAATTCAGATTGAACATGTTTAGTTGTTATTTTAATTGGGTTGGTTTCTATCGCCGCTGAAGATTCAACATCAGAAATAATATAATTAGCTACAGGAAAGTAACGAACATCTGCCGCCGAACTTATAGGTATCCCGATTTTACCAGATTGAAATAAAACCGCCGTAGAAAGCATCACCAATAATACCAAACCAATAAGCGGCGCAACAATATTGAAGCGAAGCGTTTTATTAATAATTTTTTCATTTGTGAAAAACTGAATACGTTGCAGCAGGTGTTTTTTTTCGTTTACTGCGGCCAGTTGAAAGTTAGGTACTAACCGCTTCAATCTTTCGGCCTGTAACAAAGTTTCTGCATAAAGCGCAGGGCTGTATTCAAAAGCCAACACGTTAATATCGCAGTTTTTCTCTCTTTCTAATTTTATTTTTTTGCAGACATTATTTACAAACGGATTGAAAAAGAAAACTGTTTCTGCAACCAACAAAAACCAATTGAGCAAGTAGTCGTTTGTGCGTATGTGTGTTAACTCATGCAGAATGAGGGTTTCAGCCTGTTTGGTGCTGATGTTGTTTAGCAAAGCAACAGGTAGTAAAATAACTGGTTTAAAAAATCCGAAGGTAACGGGTGTATGTATAGAGTTGCTCAACCAAAGTTTTACTGTTCTTTTTATGCCGAAATGATGGGCTTTAATTTCTGTAAAAAGTTTAAGCTCAACAGATGCTTTTTGTAAACCAGATTTATACTGATGTTTAAAATTAAACCAACTATAAATCGCCTTCATTAACTTAAAAGCGATAATAAAAATATACAAGCTGAATATCCAGGGAGTAATAGTCTTAACAATACTGTTGTTAACATACCCGAAAATATTTTGGGTGAGACTGCCGATTGTACTTGAAACGGAAGTATCGAAAAAGTAGATTGAAAAAGTAAGAACGGATAAAGCAAGTTGCGTAGCAATGGCAGCAAATAAAAAATTTCTTTTTGCCAGCGGCGCATTATTTCTATGAATAATTTTATCTACAGTAATATACAGCAGCACCAAAAGCGCAGCCTGCCAAAAGCTGTGCAATAAAGCCATGCAAAAACTATAAGTAAACTGAATCATAAGCATCAACTATTTGCTAAACCTATTATTTATCTTTTTTAAGCTGATTAATCAATTGCTGAATTTTCTCCAGCTCCGCATCACTGGCATTGTGTCCACCTAATGCCTGTAAAACCAAATCGGATGATGAACCTGCAAACAAGGAATTTATCATTTTATTTAAAAACTGTTGCTGTGTTTTTTCTCTGCTTACTGCGGGCTGGTAAATATGCGTTTTACTGCTCGAATCCCGGGTAACTAAACCCTTCTCAAACATAATCTGCATCAGCTTTAGGGTAGTGGTATAGCCAGCCTCCTTTGTTTTCAATAGCTCTTCATGCACCACCCTTACAGTAGCTGCTTTTTCATTCCACAATACCTGTAGAATTTCTAATTCGCTTTCAGTAGGTCTGTTACTTTTAATTAATGTCATAGTACGATTGATTTCGTACGGCAATGTACGAATTTACTGGTAATCTGCAAATCCATTTGTAAATTTTTATGAAGAATTAACTTTTTGCCCGCTGATTTCGCAAAATGCGCAGACGTTTCAGCGTTTTCTGCGAATTCTGCGGGACATAATTTTGCCGATAACTGCATAAAAAAGCCCCGCCATTTAAGGCAGGGCTTCATCAAAAATATTTGCAGGTTACTTGTTTGAACTATTAATATTAAGTTCAGCGCCATTTAAAGCATCAATCTGCGATTGATATTTAGCAGCATCAATATCCTTATCATTTACTGTTAGTTTTCCTTTTGATAATTTAAGCGAAAAATTATCTTTTTCAATAAGTTTATCGGCAGTTAAAACGGCAACTAGTCCGTCAACAGCAGCTTTATCAGCCGTGTTTACCGTGTTTGTATTGTCGTTTTTAATTATCGAAATCTCTTTTTTAACTTCTGCCATTACATGCTTAGGTGTTGCATTACCATACATAGATGCAAGGGTAGGAGCAATAACTAATGAAATAATCGACATTAATTTAATTAAGATATTCATTGATGGGCCAGAAGTGTCTTTAAAAGGATCACCAACTGTATCACCTGTTACAGAAGCCTTATGTGGTTCTGATTTTTTGTAAAACATTTCGCCGTTAATTTCAACACCGGTTTCAAAAGATTTTTTAGCATTATCCCATGCACCACCAGCGTTATTTTGGAACATACCCATCAATACACCACTAACAGTTGCACCAGCTAAAAATCCACCCAATACTTCAGGTCCAAATGCAAAACCAATAATTAATGGAGAAATCAAAGCGATAGCGCCGGGTAACATCATTTTCTTTAAAGATGCTTCTGTAGAAATAGCCACACACTTATCGTATTCAGGCTTGCCTGTACCTTCCATAATACCAGGAATAGTACGGAACTGGCGACGAACTTCTTCCACCATTGCCATAGCAGCTTCGCCCACAGCACGAATGGCTAATGAAGAGAAAATGAATGGAATCATACCACCAACAAATAAACCAGCTAAAACCGGTGCTTTGTAAATATCAATACCATCAATACCACTAATACCCACAAACGCAGCAAATAAAGCCAGCGCTGTTAAAGCCGCAGAAGCAATGGCAAAGCCTTTACCAGTAGCCGCAGTTGTGTTACCAACCGCATCAAGGATATCAGTTTTTTCACGAACATCTTTAGGCAATTCACTCATTTCAGCAATACCACCTGCGTTATCCGCAATTGGCCCAAACGCATCAATAGCAAGCTGCATAGCAGTTGTAGCCATCATACCGGCTGCTGCAATAGCCACACCGTATAAACCTGCACAATAGAAACTCATATATATACCGGAAGCCAAAACGAGGATTGGTAAGAAAGTACTTTCCATACCCATTGCCAAACCACCAATAATGTTGGTTGCATGGCCTGTACCGCTCTGGCGGATGATTGTATTAACCGGGCGCTTGCCCATTGCAGTGTAGTACTCAGTAATGATACTCATTAACGTACCCACAATTAAACCAACCATAATAGCTCCAAACACACCATTCTTGGTGAACTCATGTCCACGTAAAGTCATGGTATCGGGCATTAAATAACTTACCAGAAAATAAGAGAATATTGCTGTTAAAACAATAGAACCCCAATTACCCATATTTAAAGCATTCTGTACTTTTTGTGTGCTTAAACCTGCGCTGTCGCTGATGCGTACAAAAAATGTTCCGATGATAGAAAACAATATTCCCATAGCTGCAATCAGCATTGGTAAAAGAATTGGAGACATACCGCCAAACGCATCTGTCATGGCATTTGTTTCCCTACCTAAAACCATAGTAGCCAAAACTGTTGCTACATAGCTACCAAATAAATCGGCACCCATACCGGCAACGTCACCTACGTTATCACCCACGTTATCAGCAATAGTTGCAGGGTTACGAGGGTCATCTTCTGGAATACCAGCTTCTACTTTACCCACAAGATCAGCACCAACATCGGCAGCTTTAGTATAAATACCTCCACCAACACGTGCAAATAGAGCTATAGACTCGGCACCTAAACTGAAGCCGGTTAAAATTTCTATCGTTTTCTCCATTTCGTGACTGTTTACAGCCGCATCTGGAGCGAAAATCATTTTTAAAATAATGAATAAACCACCTAAACCCAATACTGCTAAACCTGCAACACCAAGGCCCATAACACTACCGCCTGTAAAAGAAACTTTAAGAGCTTTTGATAAACTGGTACGTGCTGCTTGCGCAGTGCGTACATTGGCTTTGGTAGCCACTTTCATGCCTATAAAACCTGCAAGTGCACTAAAGAATGCGCCAATTACAAAAGCAATCGCAATGCTCCAATGGCTGTTAGGGTTACTGTAACCCATAACGCCTAGTAATAATGCGCCAATGATTACGAAATAGGTGAGAATTTTGTACTCTGCTTTTAAGAAAGCCATAGCGCCTTCAGCTATATAAGTACTGATTTCTTTCATGCGGTCGTTACCAGCATCCTGCTTTGAAACCCACGCAAATTTTATAAAAGTGTAAAGCAAAGCTACTACACCCATTGCCGGAATAACATAAATCAAATTGTTCATAAGTAATATTTGTTCTGATTTTTGGACGGCAAAAATAGTGTAAAACCAGTTAAAAATCAGTTTTTAGTTATCAGGCTGATATTAACTATACATTTAAGTACAGCGCCCATATTTTCAGGTAATTCATGAGGTTAAAAATCGGCTCTAAAGCCGATTTTTCCATTTATCGGCTCTGGAACCGATTTTGCTATTTATCGGCTCTACAGCCGATTTTTTGAAATATCGGCTCTAAAGCCGATATTTACAATAAATAACAAATGGAATGGAGGCAATAATAA
>JBBQPX010000110.1:0-8598 GCA_038216775.1 Chitinophagales bacterium | reverse complement strand
CAAAACTAAAACTTTCATGGTCGGCGCCGGTGGGGTCAATATGTTCAATATCGTTGTTGGCAAATGTGCCGATAACATTATTTACTTTTTCTACTTTATACTTTTCGGGGTTAAGGCCAATAGGGCTGTGGGCCGTCATGGTAAACAGGTGCCAAAAAGCAGATTGCATTATGCCGGCTTCAAAAAACTGGCGCACTAATTCCAGGCTGTCTATAGTTTCCTGTGCGGTTTGCGTGGGGAAGCCATACATGAGGTAGGCATGCACCATAATGCCGGCTTCGGTAAAATGCTTATTTACTTTTGCAACCTGTGCAACACTAATTCCTTTATCTATCAGTTTCAGCAGGCGGTCGCTGGCAACTTCAAGTCCGCCACTAACAGCAATGCAGCCGCTTGCTTTCAGCAGCACACAAAGATCACGGGTAAAACTTTTTTCAAAACGAATATTTGCCCACCAACTTACGGTGAGTTTGCGCTTAATAATTTCCAGCGCCAATGCACGCATAAGGGCGGGCGGTGCGGCTTCGTCCACAAAATGAAAACCACGTTGCCCGGTCTGTGCAATTATTTCTTCCATACGGTCGGCCAGCAGCGATACGGTTATGGGCTCGTAGTTTTTTATATAATCGAGCGATATATCGCAGAAGGTACACTTGCCCCAGTAGCAGCCATGTGCCATGGTAAGTTTGTTCCAGCGGCCATCGCTCCATAAACTGTGCATGGGATTTACAACCTCAATGGCGCTTATATATTTATCCAGATAAAAATCGCTGTAATCTGGTGTGCCTACCTGCCCTTGTTTATAATCGGTACATGCGGTATTGTTGATGTAGGTTACGTGGCCGTTTACTAAAGTAAATGTGCGTTTGAGGTCACTTATTTTTAGTCGGTCAAACGAGGGCTTCAGACCGGTGGCAATATGGTCTGACGTCTCCGTCTGACCATGTATACCAAGATGATTAAGTAAAATTTCTATCGGCGCTTCGCCATCATCAAGCGTAATAAAATCGTAAAATTCAAATACACGTTCATCGCTAAGGCTGCGTAATTCAGTATTGGCAAAGCCGCCGCCCATGGCTACTTTGGTATTGGGGTATTGTTTTTTAATGTATTGTGCGCACCTTAACGAAGTATATAAATTACCTGGAAAAGGAACGGAAAGCGCAACGAGAGCTGGTTGCAGCTTATCTATTTTTTCTTTTAGTATGTTGATGAGTATGTTATCGAGATAAGTGTACGGTTGCTGCAGGTTGCTGTACAATTCATCAAAACTATTGGCACTGCGGCCAAGGCGCTCGGCATAGCGACTGAAACCAAAATGCTCGTCAACGGTTTCTTTAATAAGATCGCTAAGGTCTTCCAGATACATGGTGGCCAAATGTTTGGCTTTATCTTGAACGCCCATGCTGCCGAAAGCCCATTTAAGATCATCGAGTTGTGCAAAGCGCTCGGCTTCGGGTAAAAAATCTCTGTTACAAATTAAGTGAGCCAGGGTTGGGCTTTTGCCTTGCAGAAATGATATGGCAGCATCAATGGTATTTATGTAATCGTTTTGTAGCGTGATGATGCGTTTAATATTGTCAGTATGTTCTTTTGTCTGCTCATTTATAACATTGAATAATTTCTGCAATCCTGTTTTGCAGAAGAGCGCACAGGTTACTTCAATGCCTAAATCGGCCTGAAAGGATTTGATGTTTTTTGTGTTTAAAAATCCTTTGAGGTATGCGGTGGCAGGGTAGGGCGTGTTAAGCTGGGTAAAAGGCGGTGTAATAAGAAGTAAAGGAATGCTCAAGTTTGTTTGTATTTAGGCTCAAAATTAATTAAGAATTGATTACTATACGAATTTGGGATTTAATGTGGAAAAGGGTTGCCCGCAGAAAGCGCTGAATACGCAGATGCCTTTGGCGATTTTTGCGAAATCTGCGGGAGATTATTTGCCACAGCCTGTCCCGATTTTTCGGGAGATTGCAAGCCTGCCCGTCCGTTTAGGCGGGGATTAACACGGATTGATTCTCCTTCGGAGATTTTTTTGGCCACAAAGGCACGAAAACACGAAGGAAATTCACTGCGTGAATTTTTGGGAAGTATCGGTGGTTTAATTTATTTCCGAAGGAAATCCTTTGTGTCTTTGTGCCTTTGTGGCAAAACCTTTTGCGCAGCAAAAAAACGAGGCTTTAAGTAAAATTTATTTGCCTTTATTACGAAATCAGCGCAACATAATTTTGGTGTTAAGTGAGCATAATCATGTTAAGTGCTGATTAAAGTTATTTTTATTGAATACTATCAATTTTAACTTTACTGCATAAAACTAATAACATGAAAAAAATATTGGTAGCCATAGACTTTTCAGAAGCATCCAGAAATGCCACACATTATGCCGCTAATTTGGCAAAAAGTATTGATGCAGAGCTTGTGTTGCTTAATAGTTTTTTTGTAGCAATTCCGTCTGGAGATTTTCCGGGCTATTTGCCCACTTCATTTGCCGAGCTGCTGCAACAGCAGGAAGCTTTGATGCAAACGGAAATTGAACAGCTCTCAAAAACCATTCCTGTAAAAATGGAAGGTTTTGTACGTGCTGGTATGGCGGCAGATGTTATTGCTGATGTAGCTGCGGAGCTTGAAGCAGACCTTGTGGTTATGGGCATGAAAGGTGGTGGTAGTAGCAATGCTTTTTTTGGAAGTACTGTAATTTCGGCAGCCCGTAAAACCCCAAAGCCCCTGCTTATTATACCTGATCAGGTAACTTATAAACACATACTGCAAATTTGTTTTGCTGCCGATTTTGGCAAATGGCCCAATGAAGAAAATTATAAAACATTAGTGGAAATAATGCGCATGTATAATGCTCGCATTAATATAGTTCATGTAGAAAAAATTGAAGCGAAAATGAGTGCAGACATGGTGTCTGGCAAAATAAGGGCCGATTTGCTTTTTGATAAGGTGGATCATAATTTTCACACAATAATTAATGACAGCGTTGAAAAGGGAGTGAGTGATTTTCTGGCAGAAAACCCTGCAAACATGCTGGTAATGGTAGCCCATAAACATAATTTTCTGGAAAGATTATTTGGTACGGTACACACAAAGCTTATGGCATACCAAACAGATTTACCTTTGTTGGTTTTGCATGATTAGCCTGTGCAGTTGTAGCAAAATATACTGGAGTGGAGGTTCGGTTTTGTTAAAAAAAACGGAAGATGATGTGATATTAAAGCCAATGGAATAGCGGCTGTTAAAAATAAACTGCGATATTTTTAAGCTATTGTTTTAAGTGAGGGTCATGGTATTAGCAATTTTCAGCTTCAGAAATTATTTCTTTTCTGCCCTGCCAGTAAGCTTACTTACTTTAATGCGGAACATCACTTTCTTTTTCCTGCTGCTGTCATCTATGCCAGATATGGTTGCATGTTCATGTGCATGTACGGCACTTCCTGTAAGAAATGGAAATATCCTGTTATATAATTTGTCTTTTGCTGCATGCGCATCGTCGTCTTTCAATTCTTCAAATTTTCCAAATGCGAGTACAGAGCTCCAGTTAAACATATCTGTAAGTACATCTACCTCAAAACAAACTTTGGGATTTTTTCGTACTATCTTAAGTTTTTTGCCGGCATTTGTTTGTCCGTAAATATGTTTTCCATCAAATATGTAAGTTAGCGGAATAACGTAAGGGTTGTTCCCATCGGTGCAGGCCAAACGTCCCAAAACCTGACTAACAAGGATATTTTTTATTTCTTCTTCTGATAAATCTCTGATCATAACGTGTTATTTTATTGTATAAAAATAAACTGAAACAACCCGGCGGCAAATGATTATGGTCACCTGCACAGGTAATTACGCTCATACAAATTGCCACAGTTTTTATTAGCAGTTCCCACATCTCACTATTATATTTATATTTGAAGCCATGACACCAGAAAGAATCGAACGCCTTACATCAGTTTTAAATAAACGCCAGCCGGATTTAACCGTGCTGCTTGAAAATGTTTCTGACCCACACAACATCAGCGCCGTAATGCGTACTGCAGATGCTGTTGGTTTACAGGATATTTACATTTTAAACACAAAAATTGCAGCCCATAAAAAATGGGGAGCCAAAAGTTCATCCAGTGCTGCCAAATGGTTAACGATCCACCAGTTTACCAATGCTGATGAATGCTTTGCCGAATTGCGTAAACACTACAAAAAAATATATACCACACATTTAAGCAGCGATGCCGTTGGTTTGCACGAGCTTAATTTAACCGAACCCGTTTGTCTTGTTTTTGGTAATGAGCACAGCGGTATAAGCGAAGAAATTATTGCCAGAGCCGATGGTAATTTTATTATACCTCAGGTTGGTATTATTAAATCGCTAAACATTTCAGTTGCCTGTGCTGTTTGCTTGTACGAGGCTTACCGGCAAAAAAATGCTGCCGGCCATTATGCTGCCCCAAAGTTGGAAGGAGACAAATTAAATGCGTTGAGAAACGAATGGGGTTTTATGGAAGAAGATTGATTGTCGGAATAAAAGGCAGCTTCGTTGCTGAAATAACTTTGCGACAGAGGCACAGAAGGCATTGAATTGAACTTGTATTTTTCCGTGTTTCTTTGCCTCTGTGGCAATAAACATTTGCAAAGCAAATAAAAATCCGTGTTAATCCCCGTCTAAACGAACGGGCAGGCATGCAATCTGTGGCAAACCCTTTTGCCGAAGGCAAAATAAAATCTTATTTAATTTCCGAGTATTTCCGTCTTCTCGACTTACCGGCGATAATTTCCGCTCTTTCCAATATCTTTAACCCTCCAAAATCAATTATATGAAGAAAGTTTTTCTGCCTGCATTATTATTTATAAGTTTAAGTATTTCAGCTCAAACAAAAAAACCTTTAGACCATTCCGTGTACGATGGCTGGAAAAGCCTTGGCGAAAGAATGATTAGCAACGATGGGCAATACACCGTGTATGCTGTTAATCCGCAGGAAGGCGATGGTGATTTAATTATAGAAAATATTGCTACCCAAACAAAAAATACGATTGCCCGTGGTTATGCTGCGGTTATTACCGAAGATAGCCGGTACGTTGTTTTTAAAATAAAGCCATTATACCAGGATACAAGACAGGCAAAAATTAAAAAGAAAAAGCCAGATGAAATGCCGAAAGATTCTATCGGTATTGTGGAATTGGGTAAAGCTGATGTGCTGAAGATTGCCCGGATAAAAAGTTTTAAAACACCCGAAAAAGGATTTGGCTATTTGGCTTATCAAATGGAAAAACCATTGCCAGATACATCGAAATCAAAAAAAGGAAAAGTAACAGATTCTTCTAAAGCAAATATTGACATGCTGGTAAAACTCGCCGACTCTATTATTCGCAAATCGGTTGAGAATGTAAAAGAAGGAAATCTTACTAAAGAAGAAATGATTGGTGCTGCAAATAAAGCTGCCAAAGAAATTATAAAACGCGGTAAAGATGAAATGCATTTTGAAGATAATTCAATTGCTGATGCAGAAGGAGACGATGCACCTGGAGCAGGTTTATCTGCCGAAGGCACAGATTTAATTGTAAAACGCCTTGGCGATGGGCGGGCCAAAACTTTTAAACTGGTTAGCGAATATTTGTTTGATAAACAAGGAACTAAACTTTTAATTGAAACTACAAAGGCTGCTAAAGATAGTAACAGTAAGGCTTATGTATTATTGTACAACCTTGCATCGGAAAAAACAGATACCTTAATGCGGGCGCTTAACGATGGTAAAAATTTTGCTTTTGATGAAGAAGGAAAACAACTTGCCTTTGTTGCCGAAAGAGACAGCAGTACAAAGGCGCTACAAAAGTTTTACAAACTTTGGTACTACACAAACCTGATGGATAGCTCAAAGATGATTGCAGAAAAAATGACTGTGGGCATGATGCTCGGTGCAACCATTAGCGAAAATGCAAAGCTTGAATTTAGTAAAGATGGTAGAAAATTATTTTTTGGTACAGCGCCAATAACTGCGGCAAAAGATACAACACTGGTTGATTTTGAATTAGCAAGGTTGGATGTATGGCACTATAACGATGATTATCTGCAACCGATGCAATTGAAGAATTTAAAAAATGAATTGAACCGGAGCTACCAGGCAGTTATTAATACTGCGGATTTTAAAATGACGCAACTGGGTGCAGAAGATGCGGAAAACATAACGCTGGTTGATGAAGGAAATGCTGATTGGGTACTGGCTGAAAGTACCACGGGAAACAGAATTGGTCTGCAATGGGAAGGCAGGGTTAGAACAACGGCTTACGCCATTAGCACAAAAGATGGTAGCAAAAAGTTAATCAAGGCAAATTCGCTCGGTAATTTTAATCCATCGCCGGCAGGTAAATATGTTTATTGGTACGAGCCTGATAACAAAAATTATTTTACATGGAACAGCAGCAACGGCATAATAAAGAATGTTAGTGAAAAAGTTAAAGAGCCTTTGTATGATGTTGAAAATGATGTGCCGGATTATCCACGTGCAGCAGGTTTTACAGGCTGGACGGCTAATGATAAATACATTTTGATTAATGATGTGTATGATATCTGGCAGGCAGATCCCGATGGTTTTGAGCAGCCAAAAAATATAACAAATGGCTTTGGTAAACTAAACAAAACCGAATTGAATTATGTACGGCTTGATAAAGAAAAACGTTTTATTGATGCTGATGAAAATATATTACTTCGCTCGTTGGATAAAGTAAATAAGTCTGGAGGTTTTTTCAGTAAAAAATTAAATGAGGCAGGTAACCCCGTTTTGCTCACCAAAGGCCCCTATAGCTTTACTAATCCTGTTAAAGCAAATATGGCAGAAGCGTACATTGTACAGCAGTCTGATATAAGCAAAAGCGAATTATTCGCATCTGCTGATTTAAAAAATCTTGTACAGTTAACTGGTATTGCTGCGCAACAAAAAGATTACAATTGGCTAAGTGCCGAACTCGTAAAGTGGAAAATGTTTGATGGTAAAATGAGCGAAGGGATTTTGTACAAACCGGAAAACTTTGACCCCAAGAAAAAATATCCTGTAATCTTTTATTTTTACGAAAGAAATGCCGATGGACTGTATAGTTACAAGGCGCCTGCTCCAAGTGCATCAACAGTTAATATACCTTATTTTGTAAGTAACGATTACCTTGTTTTCGATCCTAATATTTATTACAAAGATGGCGAGCCCGGCGGCAGTGCTTACAATAGCGTAGTTAGTGCTGCAGAGTATTTGGCAAAAATGCCTTTTGTAGATGCTGCAAACATGGCTATTCAGGGTCAGAGTTGGGGCGGTTATCAAGTGGCGTATCTGGTTACCAGAACAAATATGTTTCGTGCTGCATGGGCGGGTGCACCAGTTGCAAATATGACGAGTGCATACGGCGGCATACGCTGGGGTACTGGTATGAACAGGCAGTTTCAATATGAGCATACGCAAAGCCGCATTGGTGCCACGCTTTGGCAGCGTCAGGATTTATACTTAAAAAATTCACCATTATTTTATGCCGATAAAGTTAACACACCGCTGGTGATTATGCATAACGATGCTGATGGTGCTGTGCCCTGGTATCAAGGCATTGAATATTTTACAGCACTTCGCAGGCTTGGTAAAAAAGTTTGGCTGCTTGAATACAACGGCGAAGATCATAACCTTGTAGAGCGAAAAAATCGTAAAGATTTATCCATAAGACTTGGACAGTTTTTTGATTATTATTTAAAGGGTGGAAAGCCTGCCAAATGGATAAAAGAGGGATTACCTGCTACTGAAAAAGGAAAAGATTGGGGACTGGAACTTCAGTAAAAAAAATGTCCCGCTTTAAACGGGACGATTTTTTTTCAGTTATACAATCTTGATTTATAAAATAGTCCAGCTGGATATGAGTAAATCTTTGATTGTATTTTAGCGACCTGTGCAATTTTTTTCAGTACTGAAAACCTGTTAGGCTCTTGGTATTTCACATGCCTATAAAAGTTCGATATTATAAATGAGTTGATCAATAATTATCTGTAAACTAAATGTTCTCAAGATTGTTTATTTTTAACAGCTTAACGATTTCGATTGCTTGTTATGGAACTCGGATTTAAAAATGCAGCCAGTAAAATTAAAATGGCTGCAATCCGTTATAAATAAATATCATGACAGCAGAACAACAACGATTAGAAGATAATAGTAAAAAAGAAACTCCACTTGAGCAATGGGGGCCTTACGTAAGTGAAAGACAATGGGGAACAGTTAGGGAAGATTATGGAGTACACGGCGATGCCTGGGGCTATTTGCCCTTTGATCAGTCGCATTACCGCACATACCGTTGGGGCGAAGACGGTATAGCCGGTATATCAGATTATTTTCAAAACCTTTGTTTTGCAGTTGCTTTATGGAACGGTAAAGATGCTATTTTAAAGGAGCGCCTTTTTGGTGTGGGAAATTATGACGGCAACCACGGAGAAGATGTGAAGGAACTTTATTATTATCAGGATAATATTCCCAGCCATTATTACATGGAGTATCTGTACAAGTATCCACAGAAAGAATTTCCATACGATGATTTATTAACTACAAATAAAAACCGAACCAAGCTGCAGCCGGAGTACGAAATTTTAGATAC
>JBBQPX010000109.1:0-8695 GCA_038216775.1 Chitinophagales bacterium | reverse complement strand
CCCCTCACTCCACCCAATCAGCAATAAAAATATTGGTATCGTGCGTACCCCCGTTATTTCTGTTACTGCAAAAAACAAATTTCTTTCCATTCGGGCTAAACATAGGAAATGCATCAAAGCCTTTATCACGGCTTATCTTCTGTACATTTTTACCGTCTAAATCTGCCATGTACATATTGAAAGGAAAGCCTCTTTTATACTCATGATTACTGCAAAAAATCATGTGCTTGCCATCAGGCGTAAAGTTTGGCGCCCAATTCGCCTGCTCTAAAAAAGTTATTTGATGTGCATCGGTTCCGTCTGCATTTGCAATCCAAACTTCCATATGCGTTGGCGCTACTAAATTCTCTTTTAGTAAATCTTTATATTCTTTTATTTCTTCGGGCGTTGTTGGCCGGCTTGCTCTCCAGATAATTTTACTGCCGTCTGGGCTAAACCATGCTCCACCATCGTACCCAAGTATATTTGTAATGCGTTTAACATGTTTGCCATTTAAATCCATAGTATATAAATCCAAATCGCCATCTCTCATAGATGTAAATAAGATTCTATCACCTTTAGGAGATATTGTTGCTTCTGCATCGTAACCCTTGGTTTTGGTTAAGCGCTTTACAATCTTCCCGTTTAAATCTGCTTTAAAAATATCGAAGCTTTCATAAATTGGCCAAATGTATTTGTTGCCGTGTTTACTGCGGTCCGGTATTGGCGGGCATTCGGTGCTACCTAAATGTGTAGAGCCATACAAAATATGTTTACCATCAGGATAAAAATAAGCGCATGTCGTTCTGCCTGTTCCCGTACTCATTAATTTAGGCTCAAACTTCTCTCCTTGTGCAGGCACTTTGCCCATCCAAATCTGGTCGCACATTATACCTTCCTTCGGATTCGTTTTTTGAAAAATGATATATTTTCCATCAAAACTAAAATAAGCCTCTGCATTATCTCCACCGAAAGTTAATTGCTGCACATTGGCAAAATGCTTTTCTCCTTCAAATAATATCGTATCTTTTACAGATACTTTTGCTTGTTTATTATCGTTGTTCTTTTTAAAAGAAAACAGAGAGATTAAGCTAACGGTTAGCACTCCTGCAAAAAATATTTTTTTCATACGCCTAATTTTATGGGCGTAAAGGTAAACATTGTTAAATTTCGTTTTGTCAGGGAATTGTCATCAGCTTAACCAAACTAGCACCTATTTTTGCAGAATTATGAAACAACTAAAACTATATGTTTTCATTTTGCTGGCTTTTACTGCCTGTAATAATCAAAAAGATGATAAGATTATCGGAAATGATAAAATTCCGGGTCGGGAAAAGATATTGAAAGATTCGATTGCATCGTTTCCTGATTCGTTGTTGATTAAAGTAAAATTGATACAATTATACCGTGAAGAAGCCGATTATGACAAAGCTTTAAACACTGTGAATAATGCATTACTTAAAGACAGTTTAAACGATAATCTTTGGGATATTAAAGGCACTTTATATTTTGAGAATGAAGACACGCTTAATGCCATCAAATCTTTTGAAACAGCTGTACAGCTTAATCCACAGCCGCGTTACATTATATTACTAGGCTCATTATATGCACAAACAAGAAATATGCGTGCACTGGATATGGCCGATTTTTTACTGCAAAATAAAATTGCAGAAACCGATAAAGAGGCCTTCTTTATTAAAGGTTTATTTTACAACTATAAAGGAGAAAAAGAAAAAGCCATCAGCTTTTTTGATAAATGCCTCACCATGGATTACATGTACATGCTGGCCTATCGTGAAAAAGCCATTGCGTTATACGACATGGGAAAATTTAATGATGCTATTACAGTACTTGATAAAGCTGTTACCCTTCGCAATAATTTTGATGAAGGTTATTACTGGCTTGGCCGCTGCCTGGAAAAACTTAATAAACCTAAAGATGCCATGGAAGAATATAAAACTGCACTGCTTTACGCACCAGATTATATTGAAGCAAAAGATGCATTAAACAGGCTCGGCATTAAATAATTTATGAATTATCTTTGCGAACTAATAATGTAACTCATAACTCATAACTCATAACTCATAACTCATAACTCATAACTCATAACTCATAACTCATAACTCAAAATGGCTATAATCGCTCCCTCACTCCTCGCTTCCAATTTTTTAAACTTAGATGCTGAATGCAAAATGCTAAATAAAAGCGATGCAGACTGGTATCACCTGGATGTGATGGACGGGCGTTTTGTACCCAACATAAGTTATGGCCCCATGCTGGTTGAAGTTTTTAGAAAGGCTACCACCAAATTTTGTGATGTGCATTTAATGATTGAAGAGCCTGGCAATTTTGCAGAAGCTTTTAAGAAAGCCGGTGCAGATATGCTTACTGTTCATTATGAAGCCTGTCCGCATCTGCATCGCAACATTCAACAGATAAAAAGCCTGGGAATGCAGGCTGGCGTTGCTATTAACCCACATACACCCGTTTTACTTTTAAGAGATATTTTAGAAGATATTGACATGGTTTTGGTTATGAGTGTTAACCCTGGTTTTGGCGGACAATCTTTTATACCACACACACTGCATAAAGTAAAACAACTGCGTGAAATGATTGACGAACTTTCTTTAAATGTAAAAATTGAAGTTGATGGTGGCGTTACTTTAGCCAATGCAAAATCAATTATTGATGCTGGCGCAGATGTGCTTGTTGCGGGGAACACCGTGTTTAAATCTGCCGACCCCATTGCAACTATTGCAGCACTTAAAAGTTTATAATCAAATACAGATAACAAAAAAAGGTTGCGAAAACTTCGCAACCTTTTTTATTTTAATGCCGTGCCATTAACCGTTAAAAGCCTGTATCATTCCTAAAACAGAGGCTAACATCAGCACGCATTTCCAACAATATGTTTTGTTCATTTTTAATTGATTTAATTGAAGTATAAAGTTAACTTTTATTAAGTTTCGGTTTTGTTAATATTTTACAATTTAATTTTGATACCACCATTCGTTACAAAACCCTCTGCATGGTTCCAGATATCATCAAACGAAGGGTTATTATTCGGCGGATTTACAACTGTTTTGTATTTGCTCTGTCGCTGGTCGGTAAAGTTTTCGAAGTTGATAAATACAGAAATTTTTCTGAAAGTTTTTTGCGCCATAAAACCAAATTCCCAAAAAGACGGTGTTTTAGTTCCATTGTTTAAAAACTGGTTACCTGTAAGATAACCCTCTAATCCAAGTTTAAAGTTATCTTCCTTCTCATACATCAACGTAAGGTTAAGTTTATTTTTTGGAGTAAGGCGTAGAAATTGATTTCCTGTACGGTATTTGGCATTGGCATCAGTAAACGTATATCCAACAAATAATTTCAAATCTTCTTTGTAAATAAATTTCAGGTTTGTTTCAAAGCCACTACTGATAACAGGTTTGCTGGCGTTTGCAAAAAAATAATCACCAAAAATATCGGGTTGCAAAACCAACGGTTTGTTTATACGGGTATAAAAAAACATTTGATTAATGCTGAATGCAAAATCAGCTCCAATATTTGTTTTGTAATTGATATCAGCCGTACCGCCAATACTTCTTTCGGCTTCCACGTTGTTTAATGCCTTCAGATTCTGGTATTGCATTGTTTCTGTTTCTTCGGTAAAAGAAGTTGGCACTTTGTAACCCAACCCCCCGCCTATACGTGAACTTAATTTACTGTTAATCCTGAACAATGCCGATACTCTCGGCAACACAAAAGTTTGATTTTTCGAAAAATTATTATTTTTAAAATTCACATTATCTAACCGTAAACCACTTTCTAAAATTACCCGGTCACTAATATCCCAGGCATCTTGCAGGTACAATCCTGATGTAAATGATTGTGCATCCAGCACACGCATATTACGGTGATTGAATTTATCATACACAACATTCAATCCGCCAATAATAGTGTGCTTTTGTTTATTTACCAGCAAACTCAAATCGGTAAAACTATTGCTGTTAAATCCTGAAAAAAAATATGACGGTAAACCGATTGTTCTATCGAATAAACCAACAGCTTGCTTTAATTTAATACTGTTTCCGCTTCCAAATTTTTTATCAATCTCCAGCGTTGTTGTATTTCTTCTTGTATTATTTTCCTCAAAGTATCTATGCAATGCATTAGTGTTTCCTTTTATCACTTGCATATCACCGCCGGTATTTGTTCCGTTGGTATAACTGTTACCCAGCATAATACTCATGGAAGCGTTTGGATAAAAAAACAAACGGGGATTGATGGTAAAGTTTCTATTTTTCGGCAACTCCGAAAAATCATCTTTATCTACATCATAAGCTTTTTGCAAATTTACAAGAGCAAGCATAGTGTAGCCGAATTTTCCTTTCTTCTGCGAAGCATAGCCGCCAATATTTGTTTGTCCGATATGCGACTGATTAAAGATAAAATCATACTCCGCTTTTTCTTTAGGCATTTTCAATATAAAATTAATAACGCCTGCAATGGCGCCACCGCCATACAATGTTGATGCCGGACCTTTAATAACTTCCACCTGTTTTAAATCCAACGGAGGAATTTCTAAAATACTCAACCCGCTGGCAAAGTTTCCAAAGTTAGGATAGCCATCTTTTAAAAGCTGTGTGTACCGCCCATCAAGCCCCTGCACCCGTATGCTGGCATTGCCGCTGGTGGCAGATGTTTGCTGCACCTGCAAACCTGTACTTTCATGCAGCAGCATACTTACATTGGCTGGACGCATATTATTTTTTTCATCCAGTTCTTCGCCATCAATAGTTTCAACTCTCGTAGCTGTATTATTAATGGTGCGGCTGGTTCTGGTACTTTGCACAATTACTTCATCCATATCTTCCTCCGCTGCAGTCAGTAGAATCACAATAGGATTTTTAGCATCACGGGGAAATACAAAATCTTTTGTTACAGTTTCGTAACCCGTAAAACTGAAAGAAATCGTTTGTTTGCCATCAGGCAAATTGTTTAGTACAACCATGCCGCTGCTATCTGCTGTACTGCCATTAGCAGCACTTTTTATAGCAACACTTGCGCCATTTAATGCCACCTGAGTTTTTTCATCTTTTACAATTACTTTTAAAGTATGCTGCGCTGTTGCGCTATATGTAAGCACTGTTGCCAAAAGCAACAAAAATATTTTTTGCATTAAATTGATTTTATAAAAAAGAATACGCTGTTTTATAACAGCATTTGGGCACAGCAGAAAATACTGTGATTATGCATCAGCAGTTTTTGGGCGGCTGCCAAATGTTTCCAAAATAGTTAGAAGGAAGAAAAATATTGCAGTAAGTAATTAAGTTATTGTTTTTAAATACTGGCTTATTAATAAAAAATTCAGTTAATTGAAAATTTACGGAAACAACATGCCCGCAGCAGGAACAGGTACACAAATTACCGCAATCGTCTGTTTCATGCGCTGAATGCTCATGGGTTTGCGATAGCTGGCTTTGCTCCTCATCTTTGCACCCCTGCGTTTCAGCACAAGTTATACCCGGCAAAGCCAGAAGGTACATACTAAAAAGGAGCATAATTATTTTCACGCTGCAAAATTAATGATTATTCAAAAGAAATAGGCTGCAAGCTGCTATTTTCATCACAACAAGGTTGCAATCAATTATGGTTAATGTATTTCATCAATCTTTTTATACATCTGCTCAAGCACAGCAAGGTTAAGCTTTATCCAGTTACGTTCGCCTTTCGGCCATGTATATTTTTGTTCTATCAGTTTATCCGCAATAGCATAAGCCTGCATAGCCTGCTCTTTATTGTAAAAGCAGTTAATCCAGTCGTCTTTAAGTTCGTCTTTCTTTTTAATAAAAATACTGCCACCATACCATTTAAAGCAGGAAGGCAACCCCCAAAAAGAAACAATTTTGTCGTCTTTAGCAAGCGTGCTTTTATAAAACAAAACGAAGAAATGTAAATTCTGTTTCAGGCGTTCGTGAATTTCCGTATCAGATTCTTTTGCCTTTGGCTTTATACGCCAGCGGTTATTTTCAATAAAAAAGGGTTCGTCTTTTGCGTTTTTATACCGCTTCGCTTGGGAAACAAATTTTAAATTAGTTGTGCTGTTAACACCAACATTTACCACAGTCAATTCATCTGAGGCAATTTTTGCAATCTTATAAATATCCTTAGTTCTGTCAATTGAATTGTTAAGCGTAATTGTTTTTGCAGCATCATCGTAAATCCAGTTGCCGTAATCAAATGTGCTGCGTGGATTTTTTACAAAGGTTCCGGCAGTTGATAAATAAAAGCAACGATAAGGAATTTCTATGGCAGATGTTTCGGTCATACCTTCCAATCCGGGGGCATCGTCTTCCATAACCCATCCCTGGGATAGAATATTAGTTATACTTTCCGCGGTGTCAAGACTAACGATGTCGGAACTGGTTGTTGTTATGGCTTCATCCGCAACCTTTTCTTCTTTAACAGTTTTGGGCGTATCTGCATTGTTACTACACGAAAAAAGTACAACTGAAACAATAGCGGCGGCAAAAATTCTTTTAATCACTTTTATAGTTTTTGAATTGTAAATTTAGGACATTGCAAAAGAATTTTAATTTATAACTTCATATAATGAGAGCTGCCATTACTATTCTTTTACTGCTATTAACGTTTGCTTCTTTTTCTCAAACCAAATCTGCATGGGTAAGTGGCAGGCTTGTGGATGAAAACGATAAACCCATTTCTAAAGTATCGGTATTAATTTTGGGAAAAACAAACGGCATAACTACAAATGATAGTGGCTACTTCAGAATTAATGTACCTGCCGGAAAAGCATTTGCATTAATATTTTCGCACACAGGTTTCGATGAAGTACAAAAGAATTTTTATTTGAGCGATGCGGAGGAAGAAAAGGTTACCATACAAATGGAACCTGGCAGCAAAACATTGCAAACAGTTGAAGTGGGCGACGCCAAAGAGAGAACTGAAATCGGGCTGATTAAAGTAAATCCTAAAAATGCCATTACCTTACCAAGTACCACAGGCGGTGTAGAAGCGCTAATTAAAACACTTGTAGGCAGCAATAACGAACTTACATCCCAATACAGCGTGCGTGGCGGAAATTATGATGAGAACCTGATTTACATCAACGACTTCGAAATTTTTCGTCCTTATTTAGTTAGCAGCGGTCAACAGGAAGGCCTTAGTTTTATAAACCCGGAGCTGGCAAAAAACGTTAATTTTTATACGGGTGGTTTTCAAGCAAAATATGGCGACAAAATGAGCAGCGTGCTGGATATACAGTACAAAAAACCCGCCCGTTTTGAAGGATCGGCTTATGTAAGTTTATTAGAGCAGGGGCTGCACCTCGAGGGCTCTTCAAAAAAAGGGAAAATAACTTACCTGGTTGGTGTTCGTAACCGCAGCAATAAAAATTTATTAAAAAGCCAGGAAACGCTGGGTTCTTACATTCCATCTTCTTCGGATATGCAGGGTTTAATAACTTATAAAATAAGTGATAAAGTACAGCTCGAATTGTTAGGCATTTATTCCGCCACTAAATTTTCTTTATTTCCTGAATCGGTGCAAAAAACAACTTCAGTTTTTTCGCCTTTTTTTACCGCTAACCTTGGCCTTGATGTAATTTTTGAGGGACAAGAAAATGATGGCTACAAAACGAACCTTATTGGATTAAGTTTTGTACACACACCAAATAAAAAATTAAAACTTAAATGGATGGTCAGTCGTTTTCAAAACAAAGAAAACGAAAACTTTGATATAGCCGGCACCTATCTTTTTGGCGACCGCGATTTTGATAAAAGCAGTGCAACTTATGGCCAAATTATTAATCCGCTCGGTGCAGGCTATTACCAAAATTATGGCCGTAATAAATTAGACATCAGCGTATATAATGCAAGCCTGAAGGGCAGTTACGCAGCGGGAAAACATTTTATTCAGTTTGGAAACAGCATTGAACAAACGAATATTAATGACAGGCTTAAACAGTTTGAATATCAAGACAGTGCTGGCTATTCATTACCATACAGTCCATCGCAACTTACTTTGTATAACTCCATAAATTCAACTTCCGATTTATCTATTCAAAAATACAGTGGTTATGTGCAGGATAACATCCGCCTTGGCAAAAACAAAAACGATATTACCTTACAGGCGGGCGTGCGTTACAATTACAATTCGCTTAATAAAGAATTTTTAATAAGCCCACGCATGCAGGTTAGCTGGAAACCAAACTGGAAGAAAGATGTAATATTGAAAATTGCAGGCGGTGCTTATAACCAGCCTCCTTTTTACCGGGAACTACGCAGGTATGATGGCAGTTTAAACACAGATGTAAAAGCACAAAAAAGCTACCAGGTTGTTGCTGGTGTTGATTATAATTTTAAAGGTTTTGGTAACCGCCCTTTTCGTTTAAGTACAGAAGCATATTACAAAAGCATGACCAGTGTTGATGTGTATGATGTTGATAATGTAAAAATCCGTTACGCAGGAAACAATAATGCAAAAGCATACGCCACCGGAGTGGAAGCCAGAATTTTTGGTGAGCTTGTAAAAGACGCAGAAAGCTGGTTTAGCATAGGTATTATGCGTACCAAGGAAGATTTACAAAATGATTCTTATACGCAATACAGAAATGCTGCCGGAGAAATAATCACATCGCAGAGTAACGACCAGGTTGCTGTTGACAGCATTAAAAATAATGTTGGTTACGTGCGCCGCCCTACCGACCGTT
>JBBQPX010000108.1:0-8721 GCA_038216775.1 Chitinophagales bacterium | reverse complement strand
TTTACTTTAACGATTTTGTAATTAAAGCAGTTGCGTTATCGCTTCGCCAGCATCCTTCAGTTAACAGTAGTTGGATGGGTGAATTTATCCGCCAGAATCATCATATACACATAGGCAGTGCAGTTGCAACGCCCGAAGGTTTAATTGTGCCGGTAATTCGTTTTGCCGACCAAAAAACATTATCGCAAATTGCCGGCGAAGCCAAAGAATTGTATGGTAAGGCAAAAGATAAAAAATTGCAACCTACAGAATTCAGTGGTAACACATTCACTATTTCTAATTTGGGTATGATGGATATTGAAGAGTTTACTGCCATCATTAACCCACCCGATAGCGCTATTTTAGCCGTTGGCCGCATTAAGGAAACAGTAGTTAAAAAAGGCGACGGATTCGGCGTAAGTAATTTTATGAAACTTACCATGAGCTGCGACCACAGAACGATTGATGGCGCTGTAGGTGCTGCTTTTATGCAAACACTTAAAAAGTATCTGGAAAATCCGGTGACGATGTTGTTGTAATAATTTTCTGTCATTTAGATGAATGATAATTTTAAAATATAGGCGCCAGTTTAAAAAGCTGGCGCTTTTTTATTTGTTATTCAGAAGTATTTCTTTGTTAAGTATGGATGGCAGCCTTTTCTGATTTTTTCATCGGGATAGCTTTATGGTACTTTACATCCTTATTCAGCCTTTATCGAAGCATCTATTAATTTTCATAACCTAACTTTATGAATAAATATAAAATCTGGGGTACAATTGCAGGCATATCGACATTCCTCACTGTTTTTGGATATTGGGCTAAAATCACCCACCAGTTTTATGCAAATACCATACTAACTATTGGTATGTGGTTGCTTGCTATAAGCGCCGGAGTTTATTTTTATTTTAAGTTTCTTTCGTTAAAAAAATAGAATTATGAAACGGATAATTTTTATTTGTATCCTATCATCACTATTATTATTTGTAATGTCGTTTTATTTTGCAAACAAAATTTTCGATTTCATTTTCTCGTTTTTCTATAATGCCGAATACAGATTTATTTTTACTGGTGTAAATGACTCCATCGTTATCTCTACAAAATTAAGTGTAAGTATTGCCTTAATACCTTTGCTGGTTATGGCTTTATGGGCATATGGAAAAATAATATTGCTGCGCAAAAAGATATTTTCGCTAATTATTATAACGATTAGTATCGCTTTAGTTTTTCTTTTTAATGTATATCGAATACAAAGTCTTCTCAATGATTTTTCACATAAAGCTTACAAATCTCATATACTCATGAGTCAGCTTTATTTTGAGTACGCCGTTATAATCGGAACTCTACTCGGCGTAATTATCTCTTATTTTACCCTTCGTACAAAACAATTTAGCGAAGACTTTTCAACAGCAATTTCTGAAATTGGAAGTGGCAAATAAATTAATTTTCAATAAGTTTTGAAAATTCAATAAATATACTACCTTTGTGTAGTAAATAATTAATCATGACACTTACCGAAGCAAAAGCACAGTTTATTAGCAGTTGGGGAGCCTTTGGAACCCAATGGGGTATTAACCGCACCATGGCACAGATACATGCATTGCTGCTCGTAAGTCCCGAGCCAATTACACAGGATGATATTATGGAGCAATTGAGCATAAGCCGCGGCAATGTAAATATGAATACCCGTGATTTGATTGATTGGGGATTAGTAGAACGTGTGTTGATACCCGGAGAACGTAAAGAGTTTTTTACTGCCGAAAAAGACATCTGGAAAGTAAGTACTCAAATAATTAAAGAAAGAAAAAAGCGTGAGCTCGACCCGATGCTTAAATTGCTTTCGCAATTGGAGAATATTGACGGCGATAAAAAAGACAAAGATGTTAAGCAGTTTATGGATACTGTTGGTGGCATAAAAAAGTTCGTCGGCCAAGCTGATAAAGTTTTAGATGTAATGGTTAAGGCAGATGAAAGTTGGTTTTTAGGTAGCATTTTAAAGTTTTTTAAATAACACCTCGCTGTAACAATAAAAGACAAGCTGGAAAATTCCGGCTTTTATTTAAAAAATATTTTTCAAAATTTTCTGAAAATATAAAATATTCAATCATGAAAAAGTTTAAAAAAATTGACCTGTGGATTAGCATTTTTTTAATTGCAGGTTTTGCTGTAGCAACTATAATAAATAAAGATTTCACATTTCTTATAGGCTATTTTGTAGTAGGCGGCTGGCATGTTATAAGTATGCTTACTCATATTTATCAGGTAAGCTTTACTGAAAAAAAAGGAGCCAGAAACCGCTATCATTGGGTAGCCTTTATAGCTCTGCTAACATTGCCAATTGGCGGTTATCTTATCTTATTATTTGCAGCTCCCTTTATGGCTGTGTTTTATACCTGGCTTTGTTTTGATGAAGTTAAAAAAATGAGCCAGCGCCCGTTAGCTATCCTAAAATAATTCATCACCATTAAACTACATTTTATGAACTACATTATCATCACTTACAGCTTTTACCTGGTTATTACCATTGCATTAACCATTTGGGTTGCCAGAACTTTATTTAAAAACGGTAAAGTTTTTCTAATTGATATTTTTCATGGCAATAAGGAACTTGCCGATAGTGTTAATAATCTTTTGCTGGTTGGTTTTTATCTTATTAATATTGGATATGCTGTTTATACGCTACAGGTAACAAGTGCTATAAGCAACGTTCAGCAAGTAATTGAAAGCCTTAGTTTAAAAATTGGCCTCATCATTTTAATACTGGGTGGTATGCACTTTTTTAACCTGTATATATTTTTCGCCTTAAGAAAAAAGGCAACACAGGAAGCAAGGTACAAGGCGCCCGTTACTCAAAATCAATAATAAGTTGTTGTGTACTCTTCAGATAATTTGAATAACAAAAAGAAATGCAAAAGAAAATAGTAATAGCAGGAGGAACAGGTTTTGTTGGCAGATACCTTATCAACAAATTTAAAACATCAGGTTACTACGTTGTTATCATATCTCGCCAGCAAAATCATATAAACTGGGGCAACTTAACTGCTATAACAAACGCTTTAGACAATGCAGAAATGCTTATCAACCTCGCAGGCAAATCAGTAGATTGCCGCTATAACGAAAATAATAAAAAGGAAATATTTGATTCCAGAATCAACACAACCAAAGTCCTTGGCAAAGCAATATTGAATTGTAAAAACCCGCCTCCGCTTTGGATAAACTCCAGCACCGCCACCATTTACCGCCATGCAGAAGACAGGCCTATGACTGAAGCAGCTGGTGAAATAGGCTCGGGCTTTTCGGTAAATGTGGCTACCAGTTGGGAGCAGGCTTTCTTTAATTTTAAACTGCCACAAACCCGGCAAGTGGCTTTAAGGATGGCTATTGTATTGGGAAAAGATGGCGGAGTAATTAAGCCATTGGGAAACCTCGTTCGTTTTGGGTTGGGAGGAAAGCAGGGTAGCGGCAATCAAATGTTTAGTTGGATACATATTGAGGATTTGCTACGCATTATTTTGTTTGTGCAGCAAAACAAACAAATTTCCGGCGCTGTAAACACTTCTGCCCCAAACCCTGTTAGTAATAACATATTGATGCAGCAAATGCGAAAGCACGCAGGTGCAAAAATAGGTTTACCTGCGCCAACCTGGCTATTAAAAATGGGGGCAGTGCTTATTAAAACAGAAACTGAATTGATATTAAAAAGCCGTTGGGTAATACCCGAAATATTACAGACAGCAGGATTTAAATTTAAATTTGCGCATGTAGACGAGGCGCTAGAAGATATTTTAAGTAATTAAAACTATTTACATTCGGTAACTTTGAACGACACATGACAGAACAACCAATAATATTATTTGATGGCGTTTGTAATTTTTGTAACAGTGCTGTAAACTTTACACTTAAAAGAAATAAAAAGGCAAATATTATGTTTGCGCCCATGCAATCTGGTGCAGGTGCAAAAATATTGAAGCAATATAATTTAGACGAAAATGATATGAAGTCTTTTATTTTTATTGATAATGGCGAAGTGTATAAGCAATCAACTGGTGCCTTACGTGTATGTAAATATTTAAGCGGACTGTGGCCAATTTGTTATGGCTTTATTATTGTTCCCAAATTTATACGGGATGGTATTTACAACTGGATTGCTAAAAACCGTTACAAATGGTTCGGGCAAAAGCAAGCATGTATGATACCTACACCAGATGTAAAAGCAAGATTTTTAGTTTAATATGGAAAAGAAAAAAACATTGGTATTGGGTGCATCAGAAAACCCTGCACGTTACAGTTACCTGGCTGCAAATAAATTGAAAAATAACGGACACCCGGTTGTTGCCATCGGTAAGTGTAAAGGAACGGTTGCTGGTGTGCCCATTGAAACAGAACAAGTACCGCTAAACGATATTGATACCGTTACACTCTATTTAAACCCAGCTCATCAGAAAGCGTATTACGATTATATAATAGCCCTTCATCCCCAACGGATAATTTTTAACCCCGGCACAGAAAATGATGAGTTAGCCGAACTAGCTCAACAAGCAGGTATTAAAACGGTTGAAGCCTGTACATTAGTTATGCTTAGTACCGGCCAATATTAGTATTAATACGCAGTAATATCCGCATTCGATTTGTAGAAAAACGGCTGTTTTTTTAATGTTTTGGATTTTTTTTTGCTGAAAAGATAATAAAATCTTCCTGCTGTCGTTTCCAATAGCAGAACACATTAATCCAATTATCTAAGAAGCCAAATTTTATCCTATGAAACGCTATGCATGCTGTGCATTGTTGGTGCTCTTTATTAGCCTTGCTAACACAGGTTTTTCTCAAAGCAACGGTATAAAGCCAAAACAATTCAGCGCTTTCCCCAACGTAATAACCTGTAGTGAATTAGAACTGGCAAAAGTATTCAATGCTAGTCCGGGACAACAAATCAGCCTTTCTTTTTCAAATAATTTTATTTTTTCGGGCTATATTAAAAGCAATATTGCAAAATATAGCAACCTACGCACTGCTTTAATTTCCTCGCCAGATTATGCAAATACTATTTTCAGTATTTCTAAAATAACCAAAGCAGATGGCACTTGGGGATATGTAGGTCGAATCATCAACAGAGATTATTTTGATGGGTATGAACTTAAAAGAACTAAAGCCGGCGAATATCAGCTGATAAAAATGGAAACCGACCGTGTTATTCCTGAATGTAAAATGTTGTAAAAATCCAATAGACAGTTTATCGTTACGCTATATCCAACTATCCACCTAAAAACTTCCTACTATGAAAAAGGTTTTCACTTCACTCATTTTAACACTACTCATATTTACTGCCTACAGCGTTCCAAAACTAAATAGTTTTCCATCGGCACAGGCGACAATATTTCTTGATTTTGATGGTGCGTATGTACAGAGTTCTGTTTGGAATAATGGCAATCCTCTAAATTGCGCAGCATCAACAATGACCGATGCGCAGATTACAGAAGCCTTTAACAGGGTTGCTGAAGACTACCGCCCCTTCAATATTAATATTACAACGGATTCAACTTATTTTTTAGCAGCACCATTGGAAATGCGTGTAAGAATTATAATTACGCCAACAAGCAGCTGGTTGTATGCAGGGTCGAGTGGTGTAAGTTATATTGGCTCTTTTACCTGGGGAGATGATACACCTGGATTTGTATTCAGCGATCGGCTGAGCAATAGTCCAAAATATGTGGGAGAGTGTATTTCGCATGAAGGTGGTCATACTGTTGGTTTAGCACACCAGTCAAAATATGATGGTGTGGATTGCGATTCGCCAATTGAACAATATAATACCGGCTACGGCAGCGGAGAAACAGCGTGGTCGCCGATTATGGGTAACAGCCTTAACAGAAACTTTAGTACCTGGAACGATGGCCCTACACCATATGGTTGTACAGCCGTTCAGGATAATCTTACTATTATAACTACACAAAACGGGTTTGGTTACCGCACTGATGATTATAGCGAAGCGCTCAATGCAGGTACATTTGCTTTAGGAAATAATTTTAGTGTTGACGGACTTATCTCAACATTAACCGATAAAGATGCATTTAAATTTACGCTAAATGCTAATTCTAATTTTCATTTAACAGCTATACCATACAATGTACAAGGCAATTGGATTGGAGCAAACCTTGATATAAGAGTGGAGTTATTTGATGCAAGTCAGCAGCTTGTTCGTAATTATAATCCGGAGAATGTATTAAGCGTTACGATGGATACTATTTTAAACGCAGGCACTTACTATTTAAAATTATACGGTACAGGTAATGCAAATGGAGGTGCTTACGGAAGCCTTGGGCAATATACGATTACAGGTTCTTTTGGCGGTTTGCCAATACATGATGTACGCCTTTCTGGATCAATAGATAAAGGCAAGCATAACCTGGACTGGCGCATCATTGCTGATGAGCAAATAAAAACTATTGAAGTGCAGGCATCAAATAATGGAACTGATTTTAGTGCGCTAACAACTATGTCTGGAGCATCTACAAAATTTTCTTATGAGCCAAACAAAACAAATTCAGTTTTTTATCGTTTAATGGTAACTTCTGTATTAAATCAAATAGTTTACTCAAATACAATTGCTTTAAAAGGTACAGAAAACCAAAAACTATTTACCGTATCAACCCTAATTCAAAATGACATAACCATAAGTGCTCCTGAAAATTACAAATACGTTTTGTATGATGTAAATGGCAGGCTAATTAATTTCGGTAATGGTGTTGGCGGTGTTAATCACGTTAGTGTAACCAACCTTTCAAAAGGTATGTATACCATACAAATTTTAAACAACAATCAAAAACAAACAGAACGAATTATAAAACAGTAAGGTAGATTCATGTGTAAGTCGGGGAGTAGCGTTAGGGGCTGCTCCCCTTTTTTATACCCCCTCCGCCCCCTGAAGGGGGAACTTAGAGTTTAATGATTTGGAATTCTTTCTGGATGGTAAGCTGTTAAGTTTTTATTATTACTTAAATTATTTTACTGTTACCAAGTTCCCCTTTAGGGGCGGAGAGGCTTTTGTATATCTTTTATCGGTAACTTTAGAAAACCCATTTTTATGTTATGGAGAAAATTTAACGGAGACCCCATCGAGTTACACATTAAAAAAGCTGTTGAACAAACCATTAAAAGAGAAACAGCAGCAGGTTATCAATTAAAAGTTTGTATTGGCACCGATAGTCAGGTAAAAGGCAAAGAAACAGAATTTGCAACCGTAATTGTTTTTTTACGGGAAGGCCGTGGTGGCTTTATGTTTATTCACAACGAAAAAACATTGCTGAAGTACAGCATTAAAGAACGCATGCTGGTAGAGGTTGCCAAAAGCATTGAAATTGCTTACGAACTTTGCGACCTGTTTACTTTGTACGATGTGGATATGGAGGTGCACGCCGATATTAACACCAACCCACAGTTTAAAAGTAACGAAGCCCTGCGGGAAGCTATGGGTTACATTTTGGGAATGGGTTTTGCCTTTAAAGCCAAGCCAGAAGCCTTTGCCAGCAGTAGCTGTGCTAACAAAGCGGTAAACTGATTTCGTAAAATTTCGCTAGTGTTTGCAGGTTTTGTTTAACACTTGCGGAGTACCTTACGCCCTTTTATTTTATTATTTACCAGTTTCTGTTAAACTGTCATTCGTCTCTTCAATAAAATTTAAAATCTTATCCTTGCCCGATCTTTTTACGGCGCTCGATACAAAATGCTGCGGTAAAAACTGCCATGTTTTTTTCATGGCTTCCAAAAAACTCTTTACGTTTTTACTTACGGTACGCTGATTTTCTTTATCACTTTTTGTAAATACAAGGCAAAAAGGAACCTGCCATGTTCTTAACTGATCAAGAAATTCGAGATCAATTTTTTGAGGATTATGGCGGGCGTCAATCAATACAAAAACTATAGTAAGGTTTTCTCGTTTGCGCAGGTAGTTTTCAATCATCTGCTCCCAACGGTTGCGGCTTTTCATGCTTACTTTGGCAAAGCCGTAACCGGGCAAATCAACCAGGTACCATTTTTGCACCTTGCCATCTGTTTTTGTATGGTCTTTCGCTGTAACTTTTGGTGATGGGGCAGAAAGTATCTCAAAATGATTAAGCAGTTGTGTTTTTCCCGGCGAGCCAGATGTTTTTGCCAGCTTATCATTATTGCAAAGCATATTAATCAGCGACGATTTACCTACGTTACTGCGACCGATGAAAGCATACTCCGGCCTGTCGGGCAATGGACATTTTTCAAAATCGGGGCTGCTGATAACGTATTTTGCTGTTTTAATTTGCATGCTGCAAAGATACTATAAACAAAACATTGGCATTCAATCCATAAACAGCCTAAAAGTCGTATATAAATTCGTTGTATAATTTTACTGAAATAAAATTGCAGCTCAACAAAAAACGTAAATAACTCCGCCAAAGGCTACGTAATGGTAGCAGAATGTAATGAGTTTTTTATTGGTATATTGGTGTTAAACTCTATACCTAAAACCTAAAACAGCTTATCTTTGTCAATTATGTCAGATTACGCACACGATACAGTTGTTCCTGATAAAAATTCGGAACTTGGAAAAAAGCAACAGGTTGCAGGCATGTTTGATGACATTGCCTTCAGGTACGATTTTTTAAACCGCTTTTTAAGCGCCGGAATTGATGTTAGGTGGAGAAAAAAAGCACTTAAGCAGTTAGAAGATAAAAAGCTTCAAGTAATACTTGATGTGGCCACTGGTACAGCAGA
>JBBQPX010000107.1:0-8953 GCA_038216775.1 Chitinophagales bacterium | reverse complement strand
CTTTGTATTTTTCGAAAAGAGGAACAAGCATCTTTTCCAGTTCAGGTGTGCCACCCCGCAAGGCCGCTGAATAAACAGGGTGATGCCCAAAAACAATTTTCCAGTGCTCTTTTGCATTAGCTAATGTGGTTTCAAGCCATTTACGCTGCGCAGCGGTATCCTGCGTTTTTACAGCTTCCATATTTTTGGTGGTATAATAATCATTGCACCAGGGGCTGGTATCAATACAGATTAATCTCACTTTTTGTCCGTCGTTGGTTTTTAATACCTGTGTATAATAACGGTCAGGTAATATCCAGTTTTTGTTTACAGTATGGTAGTCAATTTGCGCCTGTGGATTGCCCCGGTAATCGTGATTACCGAGGCTTACATACCAGGGATATTTTTTGGTGAGCTCCTTATAAATATTTTCAAAAGATGCGCTCCAGTGATTGTCATAAATGTCCTTTACACCGTCATCATAAAAATTATCGCCGGTGAGGATGATAAAAGATGGTTTCAGATTTTTTGCCTGGGCAATCATCTGGTTGGCTACATCCTGTTGGTAAAATTTTCCATCTCTTCCCCAATCGCCCAATACAAAGAAATTGAAATCATTTGCGGCTGCTGTTTTAGAACCGGCGCTCTTATTTGTACTTTCGCAACTCAGCAATAGAGCAGCAGCGCAAATGACAACTTTAAATTCTCTTAATCTCATTCAATAATTTTTAGTGGTTGTTACCATACCCGTTAAATTGATAAGCACCCATATCAGCTCCTGGTTGCGGATAAAACGTGACACCATAAACAGGATCTTCAGCAACTTTTTTCAACGGTTGGAGGTTGATGCCGGTATAACCTTTTCCAATACAAGGTGAACCAGCCTGAAGCCTGAAGTTAAAGCTGCCGACAGTAGAAATATCCCTTAATTTAACTCCGCCCGTAACCGGCAAAGGATAGTTGATAAACTTAGGATTTCCAACCTGTACCGCTGAAGTACCATCATACACTGAACCTAAAGTATAGTTAGAAGGCAAATAAGCCGGAGCAGGAATGTCTGTTGTTTGCGGCCTGGTAATATAGCCCACCGGGTAAAACTGGTTGGCAACTGACAATGAATCGCCGTACTGGTAATTATAACCATAAGATAAATGAGCAGTATCGGCAACCGGTGTATTTACAACCCGGTAACCAAATTTACAATTTACTGCAAGGTTATTGAAAAACTTGCCTCCTGCTCCTTCTTCAAAATTAATATTTGCGCCACGCCCTGTTTGGATTTGTCTGTAACCACAATTAACAAAAGTATTATTGTACATCACTACATAAGATGTTGGAGCACCAATAGGTTGCCCTTTGTTGGAAACCTTTTGCCCACTGGTGGCATTGCCAATAAAAAAGTTGTAAGCCATATCACCCACCGTTCCGCCTTTCACATTAAAACCATCACCTCCGTTTAGTCCACCTTTTTCTTCCGTATTTCTAAACATGGCAATTTGTCCATTGGAAATACGGATTGGATCATCCACGCCCCCATAAATCCATGAATCTTCCATTACAAAACTTCCCTTGTAATTTTGAAACAGAATAGTAAAAGCGGTGGTATTGGAAGTGTTGGCGATTTTTGGGGCTGTTGTAGAGCCTAAAGCAGATCCTCCGAATTCTACATGCGTCCATTTCAACACCATTAAATAACAGGATGTATCTGCATACAACCCTTTCCATTTGCCTGCAAAGGCAGGGTCCGTTGCAGGATCAGCACCAGGCGTATCATTTTTTACCACGCCATCAACTGTTATCCAGTTAGGGCTTGCTTGTGTTCCATTGCTGATAAATGTTCCCTTAATAATAATAGCTGAATTGCTGGCCACATTTATATGAACATTAGGTTGTAAAAGCAGCGTGTCGCCGGCATTTACAATTACATCGCAACCAATGGTGTAAGTTTTGCCCGATAGCATAGTGCCTTTAATAGCCCCACAAAGCGGAGCTGCATCACTGATGGGAGCAGCAATTAAGATTGGAGCTTTGTAAATATTTGCAATGTCTTCAGCTTGCTTTTTACAACTGCTAAAACAAAAAAGTGCAGTTGCAATAAGGGTTGTATTTAAAAATATATTTTTCATTTTATAGTTTTTATTGTCTTAAAATTTATACCTGAATCCTCCCAGGAAGGTTATTTTGTAAATATCTCTTTGTACAAGGATCTTGTTATCCTTATCCTGTTGTGGCAGGATATCTTTTCCGGATTGGAAAGTATTGGTTTGGTTGATATACCATTTGGCTGGGGCATTAGTGAGGTTATTCACTTTTGCATAAAAAGAAAAATGTTTTACAATCTTTTTTTCCAATGAAAAATCGAGTTGCGAATATGGTGCCTGAACATAATCAGAATTATAGATAGGCGATACCAATGAGATACGTTCGCCGGTATAAACAAATGCAATTTGTGCATCCAATCCTATTTTTTGATTTTTATACAATAATGAAACATTACCAATGTTTTTTGCCTGTCCCTGCAGCGGCCTTGTTTGCTGTTGCACTTTGTTCTTTTGTCCGTTATTGTAATAATAATAAAGTTTATCGGTGGTTACTTTTGAGTTGGTATATGTGTAATTGGCAGATACACCAAAGGGGCCAAAATATTTTGTAAGCACCAGTTCCAGCCCATAATTAGTAGCATTGCTTGGAGGGTTTTGCGGTGATATTTGCTGGGCACTTGGGCCACCGGCACTTACCACATACCATTCTACAGGGTTCTGAATATTTTTATAAAAAGCCCCAACTAAAATTTGATCAGCGGCTCCCGGGAAGAATTCGTAACGAAGATCAATATTATCTGCTCTGCTGTGTTTGATGTAAGGATTTCCTTTGATGTTAAAGTTCTCGTCAATTTCCTCTTGAGGCACTATTTCAAAAAAGCTTGGGCGGCTTATTGATTTGAAATAAGATAAGCGTAGATTCTGCTTGCTGTTTAACGCATATTTAAAATTGATGCTGGGTAGTACATCTGTGTAGTGTATAGTTCCTTCTTTAGCATCGACAGTTGATGGCATTATCGTAACATATTTTTGTTGCGTATTTTCAATACGTACGCCGCCGAGAATCTGCAGTTTTGATGTAGCCATCAATTTGGCCTCCACGTATCCGGCAGAAATATCTTCTTTAAAATTATAGTTGTTAAAAGTTACAGCCGTTACATTACCCTTGCCCTGGTCGGGTTTAAAGAAATACTGTGCCGACTGGAAATCAGTAAAAGGCTGCGGAGCTCCGCCAACTAATACCGGATTCAGCACATACCGGTTATCGTAGTTATCTCTTGTTTTATGACGAACCAATCCACCAAATGAAATGTCAATAGTTTTTTTCAACAACACAGGTGAGTATTTAAAATTCAGGTAGCCAGACAGGTCCTGGTCTTTGTTATTAGTCCAGCTCCTGTCCATTTTTTGAGTAATATATTGTGTTTCACTTATCTGGCCTGTGCCTGGGTCGGTGTAAACGGCATGGTCAACAGCATACTGCGCCATATCCGGAATAGCGAATTTTGCTATAGAATAAACGGCATTCCAGTTAAGTTTAAAATTACTGGTCAATTGATGGTCTCCCTGCAAGGTGGCATTATAAATACTTTGTTGCTGCCACCTGCTTCTGTTCGTAATCTGCACATTGCCAGAACCCGGGCCGGTTCTTTGAATTGCCAGAACTGAATCCACTGAATACCTAGTCTGATATTCATTCATTTTCAGGTAAAGATTGTATAAACTGATTTTGTTGTTTTTATTAAAAACATAATCAATCTTATTGTGTAAACCTAACCGGCTGGTTTGAGTTGAATACTGCCTAATGTAAATATCGCTGAACACGGGAATGTTATCATTACCCGGGCTGGTAGTTGGTTGGGCGTTGGGTAAAAAGAAATCAGAGTTGGAACCGCGATAAATATTCTGATAGCTTGCACCAACAAGAACTCCTAGCCTATTATTCAAAAAGCGGTCACCAATAGTTAAGCCAAGCGTGCTGTTGATTGGGTTTTTCTTCGGGCTGAAAAGTAAATTTCCTTTTGGAAAATCACCGTTTGGGTCTGCCGAGTAGCTATTGCCATTAATCTCTGCCGGTGATTGTTTATTTATGGAAGATGTGCTGAAATGACTGAAGGGCCTGTCGGAAAATAAAGTAGAGTAACCACCTGCAACATTGGCATTCAGTAAAAATTTATCTGGTGCACTTTTCATTACCAGGTTCATGGTTCCGCCAATGGCATCACCCTCCATGGAAGGAGTAAGCGATTTAATTACTTCCAGCCTTTCTAAAAGATCCGAGGGAAAAATATCAAGTGGTACATAACGGTATTTATTGTCGGGGCTGGGTATTTTAATGCCATTTACCAACGTATTGTTATAACGCTGGTCCATTCCTCTTATTACTGCATAACGGCCCTCGCCGCTGCTGGTGCGCTGTATAGTAATGCCACTCATTCTTTGCATGGCATTTGCAACTGTCACATCAGGTAGAAGTTCAATCGTTTTTTGAGAAAGAATATTCTGAACAAATTCGGCATTCTTTTCTAACCGCCTTGCCGATTTATCATCAGCCCTTAAACCTGTACTTACTGTAATAGTTGCAAGTTCTTTAGTTGTTCTTTTTAATTCAACATCAGGTGCTGTTGCGTTCTGGCCGGCTGAAATGGTAATCGGATTACTCACGGATTCGTATCCCAGGAAATCAATTCCTATTTGATAGGTGCCGGGCTTTACATTTTTGAAAACATAAGAGCCATCAAGCCTTACAAGTGTTTTTTCAGTAGTTCCACTTAAGGTTATGGTAGCACCAATTAAGGGTTCGCCGGTTGATGAATCTGTTACTTTTCCCTTTATAGTTTGGGCAGTTGCCGCAAGGTTCAAAAAGAGAATTAAGGATAAAACAACAATGTGCTTAGTTGAAAATTTGGTGAAGAAGTTCATGCAGATAGTTTTAAAATTTCGTCAAATGTGGAATTAAATCTGACTGAAAAATCATTGAAAAATCCGATTCACAACCAGTTAACACGAAGTAATAATTCAGTAACAATTGCATAATATTAGCATAACATGCAGAAGGTTTTTTATTGAACGTAACACTCACATAACATTGCCGTAAACATTTGTTTACACGAATTACTTCCCTTTGTAATAATTGCCAATCAAAAATTTAAGCGTTATGAAAAATGTAAAATATTTTTTTCTTGAGCTTTCAGTAAGGGTTTTCCTGCCTATGCTTTCCGTTTTTTACCCCGCTTTAAAATTTCATAAAATCCATTAATGGATCAACTAAAAAAACGAAAGCTTGATATCCTTGTTTTGTCTGATGTACACCTCGGTACTTATGGTTGCCATGCCAAGGAGTTACTGCACTATCTTAAATCTATCAAGCCCAAAACAGTAATCCTTAATGGTGATATTATAGACATTTGGCAGTTTAGCAAAAGATACTGGCCTAAAAGCCATATGAAGGTGGTAAAGCACCTGATGGGTTGGATGGGTAAAGGCGTAAAGATTTATTACGTTACCGGAAACCACGATGAAATGCTGCGCAAATTCGTTGGGTTTAAAATGGGTTCGCTTAAAATTGTAAATAAGGTAATTCTTCAATTGGATAATGGAAAGACTGCCTGGTTTTTTCATGGCGATGTATTTGATGTAACCATGCAGCACAGTAAATGGCTGGCAAAACTGGGTGCAGTTGGTTATGATACCCTTATTCTGATAAATAGTTTTGCCAATTTTATTTCTGAAAAAATATTTAAAAAAGGAAAACTTTCTCTGTCAAAAAAAATAAAAAACAGCGTTAAGAGTGCAGTTAAGTTTATAAATAATTTTGAAAAAACGGCTGCGGATATTGGTATAAGTAATCATTACGACTACGTAGTTTGCGGACATATACATCAACCGGAAATGAGAGAGATTGAGAATGAGCATGGTAAAATAATGTACCTGAACAGTGGCGACTGGATTGAAAACTTAACATCGCTTGAATACATGGATGGGGAATGGAAAATTTATCGTTTTGATGAAAATGAGGTGCTTAATATGATTGTTAATACGAATGAAGAAGACGAGCTAAACAATAATCAATTGTTTGATAACCTGGTGGAAGAATTTAATCTACTAAAACACTAATGAAAATACTTTACGCTATACAAGGCACAGGCAACGGGCATTTAAGCCGTGCAAGGGATATTATACCCATCCTTCAGCAAAAAGGAGAAGTTGATATTTTGGTAAGTGGCATACAGGCTGATGTGGAACTGCCTTATACTGTTAAATACAGGTTTAAGGGCTTGAGTTTTATTTTTGGTAAGAAGGGGGGTATTGACTTGATTGAAACCTACAAGAAAAGTAATTTAAAACAACTCTATAAAGAAATTAAAAGCCTGCCTGTTGAAGAATATGATATTGTTATAAACGATTTTGAACCGGTGAGTGCCTGGGCTTGTAAAATGAAACACAAAGAATGTATCGGGCTAAGCCATCAGGCTGCCGTGATGAATATAAAATCGCCAAAGCCCAAAAAGAAAGACATTGTTGGCAAAGCCGTGCTTAATAATTATGCACCGGTTACAGTGTCGTACGGGTTTCATTTTGGCATGTACGATATAAATATTTATACACCGGTTATAAGGAGACAGGTAAGGCTTGCCAAGCCAGAAGATAAAAAGCATTACACGGTTTATTTACCTGCTTACAGCGATGAAAGAATTATTAAAATACTTGGCGAAATTAAAAATACCAACTGGCAGGTGTTTAGTAAACATTCAAAAAAGGAGTACAAAGAAAAGAACGTTCATGTACGGCCAATTAATAATGATAATTTTATTGAAAGCTTTATAAATAGTGCAGGTATTTTGTGCGGTGCCGGTTTTGAAACGCCTGCCGAAGCACTTTATTTACGTAAGAAACTGATGGTAATACCTATGAAGGGCCAGTATGAGCAGCAATGTAATGCAGCAGCGCTGCATACAATGGGTGTTCCTGTTATTAAAGGCTTAAAGAAAAAGCACCTAAAAAAAATAGAAGACTGGATACATGAAAAACAGTTGATACCCGTTAATTATCCCAATGCAACTGAAAGGATTATCAGTACAATTATTAAAAAACACGGTACAGTAACTGCAGCTAAAGAAGCCCGCCTTGGGAAAGGTATTTTTTCTGTAAAAAAATTGAAAGAAAAAAGCCTTGGTAAAATATTAAATCAATTGGGGGAATAAGTTTATGCTTTTTACAAAAAATGATTTTGGTGCCGATTTTAATTGGGGCGTTTCTACAGCGGCTTACCAGATTGAGGGTGGGCATAATGTTGATGGTAAAGGACCATCCATTTGGGATACCTTCTCTAAAAAGAAAAATAAAATATTTAATAGCGATAACGGAAATATTGCCTGCGATTTTTATAAGCGCTACGCAGAAGATATTGCACTCATCTACAAACTAAATATTCCTAATCACAGGTTTTCAATTTCGTGGAGCAGAATTTTGCCACAAGGTACTGGTGCTGTAAATCATAAAGGCATTGATTTTTATAACCGTGTTATTGATTTTTGTTTAGAGCTTGGTATTGAACCCTGGATAACTTTATACCATTGGGATTTGCCCGAAGCATTGCAGCAAAAAGGTGGCTGGACAAACCGGGAAGTGATTAACTGGTTTAGTTATTTTGTGGAGTGCTGTATAAAATATTTTGGAGACCGTGTAAAGCATTGGATGGTTTTAAATGAGCCAATGGTATTTACTGGTGCAGGATATTTTTTGGGCGTACATGCGCCTGGTAAAAAAGGCTTGAGTAGTTTTTTGGCCGCAGCGCATCACGCAGCCATGTGCCAGGCCGAAGGCGGAAGAATAATAAAGGCAATGCAACGTGATTCAAAAGTGGGTACTACATTTTCTTATTCTCACATTGAGCCATACCGATATAACCAGGAAAGAGATGTAAAAGCGGCGGCAAAAGTTGACACGCTTTTAAACCGTATGTTTTTAGAACCCTTGCTTGGGCTTGGTTACCCGGCAAAGGATTTAAAAATACTGCAACGCATTGAAAGATTTATGTATGCAGGCGATGATAAGAAACTTGCTTTCGATATGGATTTTATTGGTCTGCAGAATTACACACGTGAGTTTGTGAGTTACGCCCCGTTAATGCCATTTGTAAAAGCTAAAATTATAAAGGCAAGTAAACGGAATGTAGAATCAACTTTAATGGATTGGGAAGTTTATCCGCCAAGTATTTACAATGCTTTGAAACGTTTAAATGAGTATAAGCAAATTAAAGAAATAATTGTTACAGAAAATGGTGCTGCTTTTGATGACAGGCACGAAGGTGACAGGGTAGATGATGCAAGACGTGTCAGATTTTTACAGGACTATATTGCACAGGTTTTACTGGCAAAAAGAGAAGGTGTAAAAGTAAATGGATATTTTATTTGGACATTGCTCGATAATTTTGAATGGGCTGAAGGCTATTATCCAAAATTTGGTATTGTAAATGTTGATTTTAGAACACAAAAAAGAATTATAAAAGATTCCGGAAGTTGGTATAGTCAATTCTTAAAAAATACAGTAGCTGCATCTGCCGAGGCACGGGAAACTGAAAAGGGGATGCTAATGTAATAATTGCTTAACACACAAAACACAATACTTTTGAGCAAAGACAGTACTTTTAAGTGTTAGCAGCATTTTGTTTTGGGTTAGTAAAATAAAACCTCCGTTTTCTGAGACCGGAGGTTTTATTTTGGATGATAGTTTTTCATTCGCCAGATATAAAAATACCTGCAGGTTTTTCCACTTCTTTTTTGTTCAATTATTTGAGGAGGCCGTATAGCATCAAATCTTGTTGCATAAATTGTTGCCGCATTAAAATAATTATTTGATGGAGCTATGCAATAAGCATCATCACCATATTTAAGTTTTTTTCTCCCGGCATTAATCCAGGCATACTGGTG
>JBBQPX010000106.1:0-8961 GCA_038216775.1 Chitinophagales bacterium | reverse complement strand
GGATGATGATAAAATACAAGATGCAGCCAAGTTTCCCCGCCTGCAGGGATTAAAAATAAAAACCGCAGGTAATTATTACTTGAATACTCCGCAAAAAAATGATTGGGTTTACTCCACTTACTTATCTGGTGCCAATGCTTTTTTAGATAGAAAAAAAGTAGTACAAATAGGAGGCTTTGATGAACTGTTTGCACCGTTTTATGTAGAAGATTTTGAGCTAAGCCTACGGGCATGGCGACTAGGCTTGAAATGTTATTACGATCATTTTTCTGTTTGTCAACACCAGGTTTCAATTTCTATAAAATCCAAAAACAAAAAGTATTTTATAAATAAAATATACTACCGTAATAAAATGTTTTTACAGTATATCCATTTGCAGGGTTTACAGGTGTACAAATGGTTTTTGCAGTTAATTCCCGAAACACTTTTTTATGTAATAACAGGCCGTTTTTATTTTGCAGAATCACTGGTGCTGTTTCTGAAAAACAAAAGAAAAGCATCTGCATCTAAAACACAGTTGGAGACGCTTGTAAAGCCTGGCCAAAAACTGCTTACGGTACAGGAGGTTTTCGATTATATTTTAAAATCCATTAACGATAAGGATATTACAAAGTTCTAAAAAATGGCCATCCAACCAAAACAGCATTGCACATTCGATAGGATAAAAGGCTGATATTTAAAATGAATTGCAAGGTGGATAAAGGTTTCAATAATGAAGGAATATTCGGGCCTATTACAAATCATATATAATTAATCCCCTTAAAAGTAGTTACTTTGCAGGTTTAATTTAGCTTTCAAATATAGTACATGAAGAGTTTAAGAACGGTTTTTAAATACGTAAAAAAATATCCTGCGCTTGTAGTTACGTATTTTTCTTTCAATATTTTATCTGCAATTTTTGGTGTTATTTCTTTGGGTCTGTTAAGCCCGTTTTTAATGTTGATTTTTAAACAGGGTGATGCGTTTAAAGCTGTAACGGGTACTGGTTTTTTCAACAGCATCAACCCGGTTAATTATTTTAAAGAATGGCTTTATGACATGATAAAAACGCCCGGTGGAAGTATAACGGCGCTTGTGGTTATTTGTATTGTGGTATTTGTTTCTATACTTCTTAAAAATTTATTTGCCTACCTAAGCATGTATTTTTTAAATCCTATACGCAACCGTATTTTAAATGATATGCGAAGCAGTATGTACGGCAAAATATTGCGCCTGCCCGTTGGTTATTTTAACGAGCAGCGTAAGGGCGATATCATGAGTAAGCTGTCTAACGATTTAGGAGATGTGGAAGGCTCGACTATAAGCGTGCTGGAAAGTGTTTTCAGAGAGCCCATAACCATTTTACTGTTTTTCATTTACATGATTATTTTGAGCCCGCAGCTGACCGTTTTTCTCATAATATTTTTACCTATAGCGGGTTTTATTTTAGGAAGAATAGGGCGCTCTTTAAAGAAAGAAAACACAAATGTGTTGCAACAGTTTGGAAGACTGTTTTCTACCATTGAAGAAACGCTTGGCGGCATCCGCATTATTAAAGCATTTAATGCTGAAGATAAAATGCAGAACAAATTTGAAGCAGAAAATGATGCCATGTATCATTTAAAAAACAGGGCCAACAGAAGAAGAGATTTGGCATCGCCTGTATCTGAAGCACTCGGCATTACAGCTGTGTTATGTATTTTATGGTATGGTGGTAGAATGGTGCTGAGCAACGATGCAAGCTTTACGCTTAATGCCGGAGATTTTTTAGCATATATCGCCATATTTACACAGTTAATTCAGCCACTTAAAGGTTTGTCTAACGCATCTTACAATATGCAAAAAGGTGCAGCAAGTATTGAGCGTATTGAAAGTTTGATAAATGAGCATGTTGAAATAATGGATGTGCCCGGCGCAAAAACGCTGGAAACCTTCAATACATCCATCGAATTAAAAAATGTAAGTTTTGGCTACGCCGATCATCCAATATTAAAAAATATAAACCTTACCATAGAAAAAGGAAAAACTATTGCATTGGTGGGCAGCAGTGGCGCTGGCAAAAGTACTTTGGTTGATTTAATACCAAGGTTTATTGATGCTGGCGATGGCGAGGTTTTAATTGATGGCGTAAATATTAAAAACTATACATTGAATTCCATCCGCCACCAAATGGGAATTGTAACGCAGGAAGCAATTTTGTTTAATGATAGCATAGCCAATAACATTGCATTGGGTAAGGATGATGCAACGGATGCAGAGATACAAAATGCTGCACGTATAGCCAATGCAGAATCTTTTATCACTAAAAAGGAAGATAGCTATAATACAAACATAGGTGACCGAGGCTTAAAGCTTAGTGGTGGCGAAAGACAGCGTTTAACCATTGCAAGAGCGGTATTAAAAAATCCGCCAATCTTAATTCTGGATGAAGCAACTTCTTCTCTGGATACAGAAAGTGAAAGATTGGTACAAGATGCCATTAATAATTTGATGAATAACCGTACGTCCATTGTTATCGCTCATAGGTTAAGTACTATTCGCCATGCGGATGAAATTATTGTTTTGCAAAAAGGTGAAATTGTAGAGCGTGGCACACACGATAGCCTGATACAGCAGAACGGATTTTACAAAAAGTTAGTAACCATGCAGGAGGTAAAATAAAAATAAAAGCAGCGTTGGTGCTGCAGCTTTATTAAATATACTCCCTTTTGAATTGTAGTAAAAAATGACAAACTTTATTCCCATATTTCCTTTAGCCATTGTTGTATATCCCGACGAGCAGCTAAACCTGCATATTTTTGAGCCGAGGTATAAGCAACTTATTACAGAATGTTTTGAACAGAAAAAGCCTTTTGGCATACCTGCTGTTATTAACGATAAGGTAAGTGAGATGGGAACTTTAGTGCAGGTAAAAGAAATAAGTAAACAGTATGACAACGGTGAGTTGGATATTAAAACCGAAGGTTTACAGGTTTTTAAAATGCTGGAGATGATTACTGATTTACCGGAAAAGCTTTATAGCGGGGCCATTGTAAATTATCCAGATAATGATGTTAGAGGCAACAGAACTGTAATGCAAGGCATTATTTTGGCCATTAAAGAGTTGCATAAATTGCTTAAAATTGAAAAAAGTTTTTCCAAGCCGGAAGCTGATTTGAACATTTACGATGTGGCGCACCATGCAGGATTATCCATTGAGCAAGAATATGAATTATTGGAATTGCTGCACGAATCGCAACGGCAGGAATATGTAAAACGACATCTTACAAAAGTAATTCCCGTGCTTGCCGAAATGGAAATACTTAAAGAAAGGGTAAAACTAAACGGGCACTTTAAAAATGTACAGGGGTTAAATGAATTATAAATTGTGAAGCAGGTAAAAAATTAGTATGAAAGTTTCAGGCTTTAGCTTTATTAAAAATGCTGTTAAATTCGACTATCCGGTAAAAGAATCTGTTCTGTCACTTTTACCGCTGGTAGATGAATACGTAATGGCAGTGGGTAATTCTGAAGATGATACCCGTGCATTAATATCAAACATTGAAAGCGATAAAATAAAAATAATAGATACTGTTTGGGATGATGCAGTAAGAGAGGGCGGTAGAATTTTAGCTATAGAAACGCAAAAAGCTTTTTCGGCTGTAAGCGAAGATGCTGACTGGGCCTTTTATTTGCAAGGAGATGAGTGCATACACGAAAAAGACTATGCGGTTATACAAAAAGCCATGGAAACTTATTTGAATGATGAACGAGTAGAAGGACTTTTATTTAACTACCATCACTTTTATGGAGATTATAAATATGTAGGCTCTGGTAAAAAATGGTATAGAAATGAAATTCGTATCATTAGAAATAATAAAAATATTATTTCGTGGAATGATGCACAGGGATTTCGTTTTAGCGATGGTAAAAAACTTAAGGTAAAAAAAATAGATGCATCTATTTATCACTACGGTTGGGTAAAGCCTCCAAAAATTTCTCACCAGAAAGCTTTGTATTTTTTTACTATTAATAAGCCTGATTTTACAGCAACTGCTGAAGAACTGCAACAGGAATTTGATTATCATAATATAGACCGACTCTCATTGTTTACAGGAACTCACCCAGCAGTTATGACCGATAGACTGAAAACAGTGAATTGGAATTTTGAATTTGATACGTTGCAGAAAGGATACAAAAACATGAAATTTAAACATAAGGTAAGCCACTTTATTGAAGATATTACTGGCTATCGTATTGGGGAGTATAAAAATTATAAGCTTATTTAACAACACCGATGATAAAAACCATTTGCTTCGATTTTGGAAATACGCGTTTAAAAGCGGCTGTATTTAATAATGATGAGTTTGCAGAAGAAATTGTATTGCCAAATGATGAAATTGATACCATTGAAAAATTACTGGCCGATTACCAGCCGCAGAAAACGATTTTATCATCGGTAATAGAGCATAATATTAATATTGAAGGTTTGCTGGCTGCAAAAACCAGGTTTCATAAACTATCTCATCTTACAAAAGCAAATTTTACAACACCAGTAGGCAAGCCCGAAACCATTGGTGCCGACAGGCTGGCCATATCGGCGGCAGCGGTGCATTTTTATCCGGGTAAAAATAACCTGATAATTGCGCTAGGTAGTTGTATTACTTATAATTTCATTAATCAATACAGCGAATTTATTGGCGGCAGCATCTCTCCGGGTATGGAAATGCGCTTTAAATCCATGCAGGTTTTTACCGCAAAACTGCCTTTGGTGCAAAAAGAATGGAATTTTCCGCTAATTGGTTACGATACTAAAACAAATATGCTTAGTGGCGTAATTGCCGGAATTACATATGAAATTGACGGTTTTATTGCCGAATATGCCCGAAAATACGGGAACTTTAACGTGGTTTTAACCGGGGGCGATACAAGCTATTTTGCTGGTCAACTTAAAAACAAGATATTTGCCGACCCTTATTTTTTATTTAAAGGATTATATGCACTCAGTGAAACTAACAATGGCTAAAATTATAACAGTACTTATTGTAGCATGTGGCTTGCAATTGAGTGTATCTGCACAAGAAAATTCTCCCTATTCAAGGTATGGTATTGGGGATTTAACACCTAACCATAATGTATTTACCAGAGGCATGGGTGGCATTTCTGCAGGTATATCCGACAGCAGAAGCATAAATTTTACAAATCCTGCATCACTATCTGAAATATATAACACTATTTTAGACGTAGCTACAGAAATTGACTACCGAACCTTAAAAAGCAGCAATCCGGCAAAAAAATTCACATCTGCCAATACTTATGTTTCTTATCTGCAATTAGCAGTGCCACTAAGCACAAAAAAAATGCTAAAAAAAGATATGCTTTGGGGATTTAGTTTTGGCTTGAAGCCAGTAAGCAAGATCAATTATAAGATTGAAACATTGGGAAGATTAACAACCTCTTCAAATGATAGTGCGTACAGCTTGTACCAAGGTACAGGAGGGGTAAACCAGGCAAGTGTTGGAACGGGATTTAAGTATAAAAATTTCAGCATAGGTATTAATGCAGGTTATATGTTTGGTACCAAAGATTATAGTTCTAAACTTGCTATTTTAAACGATAGCATTTATCATTATATATCAAACTCTTCTTCCAATATGAATTTTGGCGGAGTGTTTATAAATGGTGGTTTGCAATATGAGATACCACTTAAAATGGATGAAAAAGATCCTAACAAAGTGGTGAAAAAATTAAAAATAGGTGTTTACGGAAATATGCAGCAAAAACTAAAAGCAAACAGGGATCAAATAAATGAAACTGTTGTTTACGATGCAAATGGCAATATTTTCAGGGTGGATAGCGTGTACGACGTAAAAGATCAAAAAGGCGAAATTGTATTACCCGCAATGGTTGGCGCAGGTTTTTCTTACACAGATTATCATTGGTTGGTTGGTGCAGATTTTGAATATGGCAATTGGGATACTTACCGATCTTACGGTGCTAAAGACCAGGTACAGAATAACTGGAAAATAAGGGCTGGTGCACAATACTTTCCTGCCAAAGAAAATTCACCTGTTAAAAAATATTTTAGTTTCGTAAAATATAGGGCTGGCATTTATTATGGTACTGATTATATCAACACTAGCTTAAGCAAAAACAGACCCGAATATGGCGTTACCATAGGTACAGGAATGCCACTAACTTCATTAAGACGTATAAGTTATACGGGCGAATATGTTGTGTTGAATACCGCACTTGAGTTTGGCAGCAGAGGTAACAAGCAAACTAATTTACGTGAAAGCATAACGAGGTTCAGTATTGGTATATCAATGAATGCCCGCTGGTTTCAAAAGCCTAAATACAATTAATACGATCAGGTATTTTTATTACCTGCAATCTTTTATCATGGCAGTACTGTTGCAAAACTTGTCCCTTTGTTTTGGGAGCAATAAGCGCCTGAATATTATTTTCAGAAACTTCTTTATTTTAATCACTTGTTGTGTATTAGTCTCTGCTTGCGGTAATAGCGATAAAGCGATAAGTGAATACAACAGCAAGGCATTGGGTATTGAAGAAATAAAAAATGCAGATATTAACTACACTTTGGGTGGAAAAGCCAAAGCAAAATTACTTTCGCCGCTAATGCTGCGAGTTCAGGAATCTACTCCTTACGTAGAATTTCCGAAATCATTACATGTCGACTTTTTTAATGAAACCGGCGCTGTGGATAGCAGGCTGGATGCTAAGTACGGTAAGTACTTTGAATCGGAAAGTAAGGTGTTTTTGCGAGACAGTGTAAAGGTGATAAATATATTGGGCGATACATTGTACTGCGATGAACTTTGGTGGGATAGAAACAGAACCGGCAAAGAATTTTATACAGATAAGCCTGTAAAAATTCGTAAAAAGATGGAAGTAATAAACGGCACCGGTATGGAAGCCGCACAGGATTTTAAAAACTGGGTTATTATTAACCCAACACAGGGCATTATGAAGGTTCGTTCATCAGAATTTCCCGAATACTAAAATTGAGCTGAAACAAATCATCCTTGCATTTGTTACCTTTATCTCAATACAAAAATCAAAACATTTATGGAATATCGCCGCTTAGGTAAATCAGGGCTTCAACTTAGCGTATTATCTTTTGGTAGCTGGGTAAGCTTTAGCAAACAAATAAATGATAAGGTTGCCGATGAATTAATGGGCATTGCTTATGATAAAGGAGTAAACTTTTTTGACAATGCAGAAGCATACGCACTTGGCGAAAGTGAGAAAATGATGGGCCGTGTTTTAAAGAAGAAAAAATGGGACCGAACATCGTACACTATTTCTTCAAAAGCATTTTTTGGGTGGAGAGGAGAAGCAAATAAGCCCAACCAAACCGGTAACAGCCGTAAGCACCTAATAGAAGCCTGCGACGAAGCTTTACAAAGATTGCAGGTTGATTATCTTGACCTTTACTTTTGCCATAGGGCTGATAAAAATACACCTATTGAAGAAACAGTGTGGGCGATGAACCACCTTATTCAACAGGGAAAAATAATGTATTGGGGCACAAGCGAATGGAGCGGTGTGGAAATTATGGAAGCGCACAGGGTTGCCGAAAAATTTAGGTTGATTGGCCCTACGATGGAACAATCTCAATACAATTTATTTGAGCGCAATAAAATTGAAAACGAATTTTCTGAAATTTATAAAAACGTTGGTCTTGGTACAACTATCTGGAGTCCGCTTGCGTCTGGACTTTTAACCGGTAAATACAACGATGGTGTTCCCAAGGGAAGCCGTTTTGCACTTGAAGGTTTTGATTGGTTGAAAGAAAGATGGATAATGGATGAGAAGATTAAAAAAGTTAAAAAGCTTTCTGACCTAGCAACTAAACTCGGTGTAAGTACAGCTTCTTTAAGTATTGCCTGGTGTATAAAAAATCCGAACGTAAGTACAGCAATTTTGGGTGCTACTAAAAAAGCGCAATTGCTTGATAATTTAAAGGCTTTGGATGTTGTAGCATTGCTTACTCCTGATGTAATGGAGAAGATTGAAAACATCATGAAAACAAAACCCGAATTACCGCAGTTTTAAATATGGCTGAAATAACTTTATACGGAATACCTAACTGCGATACAACCAAAAAAGCAATGGCATGGTTAAAAAATAATAAAGTTGATTTTGTTTTTCATGATTATAAACAGCAAGGAATAACAAAACAAAAGCTGGAAGCTTGGTGTGCAGCAAAAGGTTGGGAAACTATTTTTAATAAAAGAAGTACAACCTGGCGGGAATTGCCTGAAGCTGAACAACAAAAAATCGCCAATCAGCAAGCGGCAATAAAAGTTATGTTGGAAAGTAACAGCATAATTAAGAGACCATTAATTGAAATCGGAAAAAAGATCATTGTTGGTTTTAATGAAGATGAAATAAAAGGGCTATTAAATATTACTAAAACAACCTGAACTCTTGAAGCGTAAAGCCCCTTTAGGGGTTTGGGGTAAATAAATCACATGAAACGTAACGCAACAGCCGTTTGGAACGGTACAGGAAAAGAAGGTAAAGGAAATCTTACTACACAAAGCACCACATTAAGCGAAACACAATTTTCCTTCGGCTCAAGGTTTGAGGAAGGTGTTGGTACTAACCCTGAAGAATTGGTAGCTGCTGCACATGCAGGCTGCTTTAGTATGAAGTTAAGCTTTGTATTGGGTGCCGCAGGCTTTACTGCAGATGAAATAAACACAAAGTGTACCATCGACCTTAATCCTGAAAAAGGGGAAATTGTTGAATCTCATTTAGCAATAACAGCAAAAATACCAGGTATTAGCCAGGAGCAATTTGATGCAGCTGTAGCCGATGCAAAAGCCAATTGCCCGATCTCAAAATTACTGAATACAAATATTACCCACGAAGCGGTACTGGCTTAATTTTTTTACACTAACAGAATTTCACGTAAAGGCGCAAAGAAATTACACGCACAGACGCTAAGTTTTTATTTTCTTAGTCTCTTTGCTC
>JBBQPX010000105.1:0-8975 GCA_038216775.1 Chitinophagales bacterium | reverse complement strand
AAAAGTGAGAGCAGTGTTATAAAAATAAATAATCCTGCAAGCACCACAAAAAAACCTTTTAGTAAACGCACATTCATATTACTCCCATTTAAAAACTTTAATAGCAACAATGTACACCACTAACCCCCATATTAATAAAATGCCAATTTCACTCCGTACATCCCATAAATTCTGACCTTCAAAAGCCACGCTGCGCATGGCTGTATTTAAATGAGTAAGTGGCAATGCATTTGATATCGGCTGCAACCATTTTGGAAAAACTTCCACTGAAAAAAATGTACCTCCCAAAAGAAACTGTGGTAAGGTTATTAAGTTGGCAAAAGGTGGTATGCTGCTATCATTTTTGGCAAGGCCGCTTACAATAAAGCCAAGTCCCATAAATACCAGCAGTCCTATAAAACTTAAAACCAACATTTCCAATAAGGTAGTGAAGCCATGAATTAAAGTGAAGCCAAACATAAATTTGCCTACCAAAATTATTACTATGGCAGTAATCATCTGAAAAATAACACGACTTAGCGCTTCGCCTAAAACAATATAAGTGCGGCTTATAGGTGTTGCGAAAAAGCGTTTTAACACCAACGTATTCCTTAAATTGAAAAACATAAAGGCCACGCCAAACACACCGGAACTTAACAACGAAAATCCTAATTGGCCCGGTAGAATAAAGTCTATCGTTTTATATTCTCTTACCGTTTCTATATCTCTGCCGTAGTTAAAATCTGCAACTGCAAAAGTTTGCCGGTTTGTATATTTTTGATTGCTTATTTTATTGGTAATGGCCTCCAGTACAGGCATTAGCTGCGGCCATTTGTCGTTGCTGGCGTTTGAACTTTTTATACTGTATGAATACTCCGAATTAGGTTTAGATGATTTAGATATGTTGAGAACCGCCGCAATTTTTCCTTTTACAATGTTATCTTCCAGTTCTTTTTCGCTTGCAAATGAAACTATTTTTATTCTGTTGCTTTGCTTAAGCGAATCGTAAAAAGCATTACTGGTATCGCTCGATTTATCCATAACAACTTTATAAACAGGTACTCCCCCGCTGTTGCCGATAAATCCAAATACAAGTATAAATACAAAAGGAAAAACAAAACTAAAAATTACAGCCGACGGACTCCTGAAAATTGCCTTTAAACTTGCTTTCGTAATTGCAAACATTGCACGGGACTGGCTGTATTTTGGCATAAATTCTTTCGATTATGGCGCAAAGCTATTGGTTAAAAAGGGTTTAAAAAAATTTGCGGGTTAGCGATACCAACGCACTCGGTTTTAATGGCCCGCACGGATGTTTTTTGTTTAAATACCGCCAGAGTTTATTTAAATTGCCAAACTTTGGGGCACAAATCAAGGAAATAAAAAATAATGAAAGCAAAACGCCCCATTAAAACATATTGTATTTTCAGATGAATAAACTCTATCTCCTACTCGGCAGCAACATGGGAAATAATAAAATACAACTATCGAAAGCCATTACGCATATCGAGAAAAAAATAGGCCATGTTACCCGTCAATCAAGCGTGTATGCGACTGCCGCTTGGGGAAATACAAAGCAACCCGATTTTTTAAACCAGGTAATTGTTGTTGACACTGAATTGAATGCCACCCAAACCATGCAAACCATTTTGCATATAGAAGAAAAAATGGGAAGGGTTAGAACTGTTAAAAATGCGCCCCGCATCATCGATATTGATATTTTATTTTTCAACAAAGAAATTACAGATCAGAAAGGCCTCATCATTCCCCATCCGCAGATACAAAACCGCCGCTTTGTGTTGATACCACTCAATCAGCTATCTCCAAACTTTGTTCATCCTTCATTAAAAAAGACTGTTCATCAGCTCCTAATTAACTGTACCGACACGTTGAATGTGAAAAAGTTTTAACGCTCAAAAAACTGTTTCCACTTAATTTGCAGTTCGTTTCTAAAACGCTGCATGAAATATAATTTTGTTACTATAGAAGGAAATATCGGTGCCGGCAAAACTACGCTGGCGCATTTGCTAAGCAAACATTTTAACGCACGGCTTATACTGGAAGAATTTGCAGACAACCCTTTTCTGCCAAAGTTTTATGAAAATCCGGGGCAATATGCTTTTCCGTTGGAGCTGTTTTTTATGGCAGAGCGATACAAACAACTAAAAGATTTGTTGCAAACAAAGGATATGTTTCAGAATATCACCATTTCTGATTACCTTTTTACTAAATGTCTTTTGTTTGCAAAAGTAAATTTGCCAGACGAAGAATTCCGCCTGTATCAAAAGCTTTTTGAGATTATAAACCCGCAGATTGTACAGCCAGATTTACTGATATATCTTCATACTCCTGTAAAAAAATTGCAGGAAAATATTAAAAAACGAAATCGTAACTACGAGCAGGCCATACCTAATGACTACCTGTTTACATTGCAGGAAACCTATACCCAGTACATTAAACAGCACAATATTAAAACCCTTTATGTAGACGCCGCCAACGCCGATTTTCTCGGCAACGAAAAGCACATGCAGGTGATTATAGAGGCCTTAGACAAAGAATATGAAGATGGGCAACATTATATAACTTTGCCGTAATCTCTACAAATGAGCAACGAAAAACTCCCTAAAGAATTTACACACTTTATTTTTGCAAGGCTTTTGTTTGTGCTTGGTTTAAGAATGATAACTACAGTTGTTATCTATCAGGTGTTTCACTTGGCAAGTACTTATATGGTGGGCTTTGCTGGATTAGCCGAATTTATTCCGGCGGTAATTGCGGCGTTGTACGCTGGGCATTATATTGATAAACACAACAAAAAAAACATCCTGGTGTGGTCTTATGCTTTTTACATCATTTGCGGTCTCACTTTGGCTTTAGTAAGTTTACCTTGGTTTAATTTTGATAATGCCACCAAACTTTACGTGATATTTTCTATAGTTTTTTGCACAGGCATCATCCGCTCCTTTGCGGGGCCGGCTGCAAACAGCATGATTGCTGCCATTGTTCGTCGCGACCAATTGCAAAAAGCCATTTCCTATAATTCTTCTACCTGGCTTATATCCTCCATTGGCGGGCATGCAGTTGGCGGATTACTTATTGCCTTTATAGGAATTTCAGGCGCCTATTTTGTATCGGCAGGGTTAATTATTCTTGCTGGAATTTTTGCTTTGCAATTACACCCCAAACCGCCGGTAAATGCTCTCGAAAAAGAGCCGATGCTTACTTCCATTAAAAAAGGATTTTCTTTTGTTTACCACAACAAAAATCTGCTCGGTGTAATTTCTCTCGATTTATTTGCCGTTCTTTTTGGCGGTGCGGTAGCTTTTATTCCAGAAGTAGCATCAACTATATTGCACACCGGCCCCATTGGTTATGGCTTTTTAAATGCTGCCATGGATATAGGAAGCCTCATCAGCGTCGCCATACTTGTAAAATACCCCATGAAACAAAAGCAAGGCTTAAAAATGCTGCTGGCAGTTGCGGGTTTTGGTATTTGTATCATCGTATTTGGTTTGGCTAAAGTTTACTGGTTAAGCTTTATGGCATTAATGGTAGCTGGTCTGTTCGACGCAGTGAGTGTTGTGGTTCGTGGTACCATTCTGCAGTTATTTACACCAGACGAATTACGGGGCAGGGTTGCATCAATCAATCTCATCTTCATTAATTCTTCAAACGAATTAGGTCAGTTTGAAAGTGGCGTTACCTCCCGTATTTTCGGTACTTTACCAGCCGTTATTTTTGGTGGTGCCATGTCGGTTTTGGTTGTAGCTGGCACCTGGATTAAGTTTCCAAAGTTGAGAAAACTGGAGTATTAATTTGGATACCCGCCATAGGTTTTCACAGCATCATCGTTGCGTATGCCCCAACTAACGGGATTTCTTCTTAGCCTCTTAGAAGCGCAATGTCAGTCGCAATAAAATTAAAGAGGCTTCTTTTAGCTCCAGCGGAGCAACATGAAGAACACGCCGCTCCGATGGAGCTTTGCCGTAAAGAATTCTGTAAGCAGGTTGATTAACTCAAATAAAGAAAACCATTTTCAAAACTATTTTGTATTTTAACTGTTGATTATCATCAGTAATTAAAAAACACCTAAATCCAATAATATGCAAAGAAGAAATTTCCTGCGCAACACTGGTTTAACCTTAGCAGGCTTAGCGCTGCTTAATAAAGATACTTTAGCATCTTTTCTTGCCGACCCGGCCTGGAATATAAAAATGCTTAATAAGGATTTTGGCATTTTTACTGAAAAAGGTGGCACTATTTTATTTCATCTAAATAAAAAAGGCATTGTTGTAGTTGATGCACAGTTTCCTGATTCAGCAGCACATTTAATTGAAGAATTGAAAAAGAAAGCGAGCAAAAAGCCTTTTCTATATTTGATAAATACGCATCACCATGGCGACCATACTGCTGGCAATATTGCTTTTAAAGGTTTGGCAGAGCATGTTGTGGCACACAAAAATTCAAAAGCAAATCAGTTAAAAGTGGCTGCAGACCAAAAAATGGCAGCTGATAAATTTCATGTACCTGACATTACTTTTGACGATGCAGGATGGACAACAAAACTTAAAAAAGAAAGCATAAGAGCACATTATTTTGGTGCTGGTCATACTAATGGCGACGCTCTGATTCATTTTGAAAAAGCAAATATTGTGCATATGGGCGATCTTGTTTTTAACCGCAGACATCCTTATGTGGATAAAACAGCGGGAGCAAATATTGCCAACTGGATAACTGTTTTAGATAAAGCCAATACAACCTTTGATAAAAACACCCAGTTCGTTTGTGGCCATGCCGGAGAAGGATATGATGTTGTAATTAAAGCTGATGACCTTAAAGCGTTTGGCGATTATCTGGGCAATGTTTTAAAATATACAGAAGGACAAATACGATTGGGCAAAACCAAGGTTGAAATTATTAAGGCTACAGAAATACCCGGCTCACCGGAGTGGAAAGGCGATGGTATTGAAAGGCCGTTAGGTGCTGCGTATGAGGAGTTGGCAGTAAAATAATCATCTGACGTCTCGTCTGACGATTATTTTATTTCTCCGCAATCAAACTCTCCAGCACGTAATAAACAATTGGACAAAAACTGCTGTTTTTTAATGTGATATTTTGCCTTTTCAGAAATACGTCTTCGTCTGTGTATGGAAAACGGTGGCAATCTGTCGGACGCTCTTCGTAAATGCTGCAAAAATTATCAGCGCCTAAAAATGGACAGGGCTTGGTTTTTAAAACATAGTCACCATCGCTATCTACAAATAAATACATGTTAATAAAATCGCCATCCTTCATGTTTAAATATTTGGCAATGCGTTTTATATCTGGTTTTTTAAACCGTGGCGAATAATTTTTGCAGCAATTGGCACATTGCAGGCAGTCAATCTTCTCAAAAGCTTCTTCATGCAGTTCAGGCAAAGCTTTCAGCACTTTATTTTTATCGGCACGGTGCAAGTATTGCTTGTATTGCTTTTGCCTTTCGGCTGATTTTTTTTCCCAGTTATGTAACAGGTCTTCCGCCATTTGTACAAGTATTTATGCAGTTATTTACCTTAATTTTCCACAGGTCAAAAGTAGCGAACTTATTAGCATTAAATCTTGTTCTGTTATCGTAAATTTGCGCCACTAAATAATGTAATCGAAAAAGTTTAATAATGGATGCGGAGCAAATGAGTTTATCTGTTTTCTTCTATTAAAAGAAAACAGGTAACAGTAGAAGTTCGCCACAATAATCCCATTAAAACGAAAGCCTGTTACAAAATAACAAACCATAATCTACTCCAAATAATGCGCTGCGGCGTAGATTGGGGCAAACCACCACACATTATGAATCTTTTTGAACAACAACAGTACGAATTTTCAGGCCGCCACATTGGAACCGGTGAACAAGAAACAAAGGAAATGTTGAAGGCTATTGGCGCCGACAGTTTAAAAGAACTGATTGACATGACCGTTCCGCCTCCAATACGGTTAACTAAACCGTTAGATTTGCCGGTTGCACAAACTGAATTTGAATATTTAGATGAGCTGAAGAAAATAGCTTCAAAAAATAAGATTTACAAAACTTATATCGGTCAGGGTTATTACAATACTATTACGCCGAGCGTGATTTTGCGTAACGTATTTGAAAACCCGGGCTGGTACACACAATACACGCCATACCAGGCGGAGATTTCACAAGGACGCTTGGAAAGTCTGCTTAACTATCAAACCATGGTTTGCGATTTAACAGGTTTAGAGCTGACTAATGCAAGTTTACTAGATGAAGCAACTGCAGCGGCAGAAGCTATGGCCATGTTGTTTCATCATAAAAATAAAACTGATGTGCTTACTGCACCTAAGTTTTTTGTTGATACTAATATTTTTGCGCAAACTAAAGAAGTGATGCTTACCAGAGCAACACCCATAAATATTGAATTGGTTTACGGCGATTATAAAAGCGCTTCGCTTGATGATAGTTACTTTGGTGCGATAGTTCAATATCCAAACAGTGTTGGTTCAGTAGAAGATTATCAGGATTTTATTGGAAAAGTGCATGCAGTAAACGGTTATGTTGTTATGGCAACTGATTTACTGGCACTTACTTTATTAACGCCTCCGGGTGAGTTGGGTGCCGATGTTGCCGTTGGTTCTGCACAACGTTTTGGTGTGCCGTTAGGCTATGGCGGACCGCATGCAGCATTTTTTGCAACAAGAGAGGAATTCAAGCGTGGTATTCCTGGCCGTATAATTGGTGTTAGTATTGATGCTCAAAATAACCGTGCATTGCGTATGGCTTTGCAAACAAGGGAGCAGCATATTAAAAGAGAAAAAGCAACTTCCAACATTTGTACAGCACAGGCATTGCTGGCAAATATGGCAGCGATGTATGCAGTTTATCATGGTCCGGTTGGATTAAAGAAAATAGCACAACGCATACATGTTTTAACTGCTGCTATTGCTAAAGGTTTACAAAGCATTGGCGTAAAAGTTTTAACAACCGAATATTTTGATACCATCACTTTTGAAGTAGCAAATGTGGAGGCTTTTAAAAAAGCTGCCGATAAAAACAATGCGAATTTTCACTACCATGCAAATGGCAGTATAAGTTTATCAATTGATGAAGTGGCGAGCAACTATATTGGTGAGACAGAAAAAAATCTAGCGGTCATTTTTAAAGAAGCTACAGAGCTTAATCTTGTCTTGTTATTTGATGAAGCTGATGCATTGTTTGGCAAGCGAACATCATCCTATTTAACGCATCCGGTTTTTAATACACACCACAGCGAAAGCCAGATGATGCGTTATATCAAATTTTTGGAGAATAAAGATTTGAGCCTCAACACTTCTATGATTAGCCTTGGCAGTTGCACTATGAAGTTGAATGCTGCTACAGAATTAATTCCGGTTAGCTGGCCAGAATTCAGCGCTATTCATCCGTTTGCACCTGCCTCGCAAACAAAGGGCTACCAGTATATGATTGAAAAGCTGGAAGAATATCTAAGTAAAATTACCGGTTTTGCAGCCTGTTCTCTCCAGCCTAACAGTGGCGCCCAAGGAGAATATACAGGTTTGTTAACCATCAGGGCTTATCATGCACATCGAAATGAAAGCCATAGAAATATTGTATTAATTCCAATTTCAGCACATGGCACAAACCCAGCAAGCGCAATTATGGCGGGTATGAAAGTGGTGGTGGTTAAAAGTGATGATAAAGGTTACATTGATGTAGATGATTTGAAATTAAAAGCTGAAGAGCATAAAGATAATCTTGCGGCTTTTATGGTTACTTACCCAAGTACGTATGGTGTGTTTGAAGAAGGTATCATTGGCATTTGTCAGCTAATACACGATAACGGCGGATTGGTTTACATGGATGGAGCCAATATGAATGCACAAGTTGGTTTAACAAGTCCCGGTGCAATTGGTGCCGATGTTTGCCATTTAAACCTGCATAAAACATTTGCCATACCACATGGCGGCGGCGGACCGGGCGTTGGACCAATTTGTGTAAATGATAAGTTAAAGCCATTCCTGCCAGGCCATAATGTGAACGACACATTACAGTCAAACGAAAATAATATACATGCAGTTTCTGCTGCTCCTTATGGCAGTGCCAGCATTTTATTAATCAGTTATGCATATATAAAAATGCTTGGCGAAGATGGCGTAAGAAAAGCCACGGAGTATGCTATATTGAATGCAAACTACATGAAGGCAAGGCTGGAGAAGTTTTATAAAATTCTTTACACTGGAGCAAATGGATATTGTGCACATGAGTTTATTGTGGATTTACGTCCGTTTAAAATAACTGCCGGTATAGAAGCTGAAGATGTTGCCAAGCGTTTAATGGATTATGGTTTCCATGCGCCTACCATGAGTTTTCCTGTGCCGGGTACGATTATGATAGAGCCAACAGAAAGTGAAAATAAAGGCGAACTCGATCGTTTCTGCGAAGCATTAATCAGTATTTACAATGAAATAAAAGCTATTGAAGACGCAAAGGCTGATAAAGTTGATAATGCTTTAAAAAATGCACCACATACGCAACATGTTATTTGTGCTGATGAGTGGAATCATGCGTACAGCAGACAGGACGCGGCTTTCCCGCTGGCTTATGTAGCAAAAAATAAATTCTGGCCGTCCATTGCACGTATCAACAATACGTTTGGCGACAGGAATTTAATTTGCACCTGCGAGCCGATGGAAAGTTATATGGAAGAGCCGGTAGTTAGGTAAGAAATTAAATTAGAATATTAAAGTCCAACCGAAAAGTTGGACTTTTTTTGTATTTGCAATTTTTAAATATCCTATGTGGCAAGCGCTCCTGCTATTAACTTGACCGTTTGCCGCAATAATTTGCCGCTAAGCATTTAGGAACCTACAAAGCATAACTAATTATTTAAATTGCTTTAAAAGTAAAAACCATGAAAAAAATAACGTTGATAATGCTGTGCAGTTTTGCAGGTACACTGCTGCATGCACAGCAATTGTACATGCCCTTTAATGTAAAAAAT
>JBBQPX010000104.1:0-9068 GCA_038216775.1 Chitinophagales bacterium | reverse complement strand
AATACCTGGGCGGCATATACCGGCAGGTTAGACCTCTTCAGCAATTATAAAAGGGAACCCGAGAATGTAGATGTGCTTTTTACCAATCTGTTAACCATGAAATTTAATAAATGGTTTGCTACTAATATAAGTGTAGATATGGTTTATGACGATGACGTTTTACAAAAAACACAGTTAAAAGAGATATTGGGAGTTGGCCTCACAATTAAATTATAAAAGTTTTAATAGTATAGCTTTTCCACATTTCGCTACCGCGGGCTTTATTGTTACTATATTTTATCAACTTATTAATACATTTGCCGTTGCCTTTAGTATATAAATTTTACAACATAATTAATAAAACAGGTGAACACAGCACAATACCAAATTAAATTAGAACAGTTTGAAGGACCATTTGACCTGCTTTTATTTTTTATTGAAAGAGATGAACTGGATATTTATAATATTCCCATCACAAATATTACAAACGACTTTCTCAATTTTATACAACACAGCGAAAAACTGAATATAGAATTAAGCAGCGAATTTATTTTATTCATCAGCACGTTAATGCGCATTAAGGCAAAAATGCTGTTGCCCCGTAAAGAAATTGATGCCGAAGGCAACGAAATAGATCCACGCCAGGAATTAATTAATAAAATATTAGAATACAAAAGATACAAAGAAGCTGCTACACAAATGGCAGAGATGGAAGCCCTTCGTTTGTTAATTGTAAAACGGGGCAATTTACAGAAAGAAATTTCGCAGATTGGCGAAGAAGCCGGCGAAGGAACCGAAATACAGACGGTAACACTTTTTAAGCTGATGAAGGCTTTTGAAAAAGTAGTTTTAAAATTACAGGAACGTAATTTTAAACCAGTACATACAGTAGTACGATATAATTATACCATGGAAGAAAGCCGTACGCATATGCTGGATATTTGTCGTACAGAAAAAACAGTTTCTTTTGAAAAGGCTTTTGAAATTTGTCAGGACCGCATACACGCCATTTTTCTTTTTCTTTCATTATTAGAGCTAGTGCAAATGCGCTACATGAGTTTACTTACCGGAGAAGGCCGTAATAATTTTATTATTGAGTGGAATGAAAACAGGGAGGAAGATGTTCAGAGTTTTAATCCCGACTTGCCAACAACGCAGTGGAATTAGAATGAAGCAATAAATAAAGGATTTAAGTATCGGATACAAATCCCTACTCAAAAAATGCAGTTCAGAAAATGAACTGCATTTTTGCTTCCTATCCTACATAATTTTTGCTATTTTGTCAGTCTCGAAATTTGGTATTATATTTGATGTTTAAACATTGAATTTAAACCAGTAAAATATAAACCATGAAAACATTATTATTTAAAGCCGCTGACAGGGGAACTGCAGATTACGGCTGGTTAAAACCTAATTACTATTTTAGTTTTGCACAGTATCACAATGCTGCCAAAACACATTTTGGTTTATTAAGGGTTTTAAATGATGACTTTATTGGCGGTGGCGGAGCCTTTAGTACACACCCGCACGACAATATGGAAATTGTAACCATCCCTTTTACAGGTGCGTTAAAACATAAGGACAGCTCCGGTGGCGAAGGTGTTATAAAAGCAGGCGATGTACAGATAATGAGTGCAGGTACCGGCGTACAACATTCTGAAGCAAATGAGTCTGCCACTGACCCGGTAAAGCTTTTCCAGGTTTGGATATTTCCTAAAGAACGGAATATTACACCCCGTTACGGACAAAAAAACTTCGATGTAGCCGAAAGAGCAAACAAATGGCAAACCGTTGTGTCTCCGGTTGATGCAGATAATGCACTTTGGATAAATCAGGATGCAAAGTTTTCGCTAACTAATCTTGATGCAGGAAAAGAAATAACTTACACAAACGCATTTACAAATAATGGTGTTTTTTTAGTTGTGATAAATGGTTCTGTAACCGTAAACGGTGAACAATTAAATAAGAGAGATGCTTTGGGTATTTCTGAAACTGAAAGTTTTACAATAAACGCTTCTGAAAATGCAGAGTTGCTGGCAATAGAAATACCGATGAACTAAATTTTAATAAATAAAGTTGATGATGTAAGGGAGTTAGTAATAAATCCACATTAAGATTGGCTCTTGAGCATCGTCCATATAAGCTTTTAGCTGTTCTAAAAATTCAGGAGCTACCATTGGGCAACCTTCGCTAAAACACAATTGATTTGGAAAAACTTCCTCATTAGGAACACCATAGTACGAATGAAGTACAACCAAACGGCTTGATGCATTATTGTTGGTTTTTTCAAGGCCGGTCATTTTGTACGATAATCCAAAACTGCCGGTGTAAGGTTGCCCCATTTTATATTTACCCAACGATGTGCATTTGCTGTTTAACCGGTTAGAAAACAACAGGTCATCGGCACCATTTTCCGACCCTTTACCATGTGCTACAAGCCCTTCTTTTTCTAATGAATCTTTTAAAAGATTGTAAACAAAAAAACGGTTTTTACCAGATGGCAGGCGCATATCAATCAGAAAACAATATGAAATATCGTAACCTTCTTTATACACATAATCTTTTGCCTGCTTTGCTTTTGCTTTAAGGCGTTGTAAAGCTTCTGATTTTGTTATTTCTTTTTTTGAAGCAAATTTAAAAGTGTCTTTAAACGATGTAAATTTATTAGTTTGTCTGGCGCTTTCATTTTTAGCAAAAGTAGTTACAGCCAATAAAAGGCAAAATACCGAAGTGAAAATCCGTTTTACAATGTTTATATAATTCTTTGCAGCCATGATTCTGTAATTGCAAATCTATTAAAAAAATGTCTATTTAAATATTAACAAAAAAGCAAAACAGGCATTTAACGAAATATTTTTGAAACAACTTATTAAGTTTAATAGTATATCCAAAGCATAATTGGTTTACTAGCTTCGTTAAGGTATAGCTGTAATTGTTTTAAAAAAACTGGAGAAACTGTTGGGCAGCCCCAACTTTCGCATATTAAAGCTGGCCACACTTCGGTATCAGGCACACACTCGTGGCTGTGCAAAACCACAAAACGGCTAAATGCTTTGTCGTTGGTTTTATCAAGGCCATAAAGTTTGTAAGCCAGGCCAAATTTACCGTTGTAAGAATTGCCTATTTTGTAATGTCCTATAGATGTACACAAGCTGTTTGGCACATTGGAAAAAATCAGATCTTCCGTAGCAGTTGCCGATCCGCTGCCATGGGTAACCAAGCCTTCCTTTTCTATTGAATCCTCTTTAATGTTGTAAACTAAAAATCTGTTTTTACCAGATGGTATCCGCATATCAATCAGAAAACAATATTGCGTATTAAAACCATGGGCATTTACATACGTCTTGGCAGGCTGTATTTTTTGTTTTAATCTTATCTGGGCTTCAGTTGCAGGTTTTATAGCTGTTTTTATTGGGGTAAATTTTTTATGCAGCATGTGCAGACTGGCATTTGGTTTATACCAAAAAAAATAGCCAAAAGCCGAAACAGCTAAAAATAAAGCAGCGATAAGTATAAAACCCGTTCTTGCAATCTTCATAAAAGTTTTATGTGGCATGAGATTCTTAACGAATCCGATTCCATAAAATTTTTATTTAGTTGTTAAAAAAAACAGAAGGACGTTTAATTAAAATTGACGAACTGGGTTAGTAATAAATCCACAGCATAATCGGATGAGCAGCTTCATCGATATAAGTTTTCAACTTAACCAAAAAATCATGCGACACTGTAGGGCATCCTTCACTTGTAGAAATTAGAGACGGCCATACTTCATTTTTAGGTACGCCTGCGTACGAATGGAGTACTACTGCACGCTCAAAGGCGTTATTATTTGTTCTGTCTAACCCATATAATTTATAGGCAAGCCCAAAATTTCCACTGTATGATTTACCAATTCTATATTTTCCTAAAGATGTGCTTTTACTATTTAAGGTATTTGAAAATTTCAATTCATCTGTTCCTGTTTCTGATCCTATTCCATGAGAAACAAGTCCTGCTGCTTCCAACGAATCAGATCTTAAATTATATACAAAAAATCTATTTTTACCTGATGGTAAACGCATATCAATCAAAAAGCAATACTGCTCATCATAGCCACGTTCAGCAACATAATTTTTTGCCTCTTCTACTTTTTCCGCTAACCTTAAAAATGTTTTGGTATTAATATAGGCAGTATTGTCTTTATTAGAAAAGATGTTGCTTTCTGTATCGATTTTGAGAGTGGAATTGCCACCGAACATAAGCCCAAAGCTGAGCAATAGCGTGTAAGATATAAAAAGGGTTTTATAGGCCATGGTGATTGGATTATTGGAGATACCTTATTTAAACGGGTGTAATAAGTAATTATTTTACGAAAGCTGTTAATAAAGTAAAAACCCGCCATAATAGCGGGTTTTTACTTTATTTATGTAAACTCGTTTAATTAAATATCGCCACTTTAACATCAGCCATTAACCTTAAGGTGTTTGCTATGCCATTTGCATCAATGCCAATTTCGTCGTACAATTGCTTGGGCGTTCCATGCTCTACAAGCCTATCGGGGATGCCCATAATTTTCACATCAGCTTTATAGCCATGCTCATTCATAAACTCTAAAATAGCCGAGCCAAATCCACCTACAACTGTGCCGTCTTCTATAGTTATCACCTTATTGTAGTTAGTAAAAATTTCGTGCAGCATTTCTTCATCAAGCGGCTTCACAAAGCGCATATCGTAGTGCGCAGGATTTATTCCATCATTTTTTACATCCCTTATTGCCGAGGCCGCAAAATTACCTACAGGGCCAAGTGATAAAACGGCAATATCTTTTCCGTCTTTTAACTTTCTTCCGGTACCTATTTTAATTTCCTTCATTTCAGTTTTCCATTCCGGCATAACACCTTCCCCTCTAGGGTAACGGATAACAAAAGGCAATTGATTTGATTCAAGCTGCGCTGTGTACATGAGGTTACGTAATTCCGCTTCGTTCATTGGCGAACTTATAATCATGTTGGGTATGCAACGCATGTAAGCAATATCGTAACAGCCATGATGCGTTGGCCCATCTTCTCCTACAAGCCCTGCTCTGTCTAAACAAAATATAACAGGTAATTTTTGAATGGCAACATCGTGTATCACCATATCATAAGCACGCTGCATAAACGAAGAATAAATATTGCAGAACACCCGCATTCCTTGTGTTGCCATACCTGCACTTACTGTTACTGCATGTTGTTCGCAAATGCCAACGTCAAAGGCACGGTTTGGCATTTTTTCCATCATAAATTTTAAAGAAGAACCGCTTGGCATTGCCGGGGTAATGCCAAATATTTTTTCGTTTTTCTCTGCAAGCTCAATAATAGTATGCCCAAAAACATCCTGATATTTTGGAGGTTGAGGTATATCGAATTTCTTCTTTTGTATCTCGCCGGTTATCTTATCAAATAAACCCGGTGCATGCCATTTTGTTTGGTCTTTTTCTGCCAGATCGTACCCTTTTCCTTTTACTGTTTTAATGTGTAAAATTTTAGGGCCGGGTATATCTCTTAAATCTTTTAAAGTATCAACAAGCTTGGTAATATTGTGCCCATCTATTGGGCCAAAATAACGTAATTTAAGTGCCTCAAATAAATTGGCGCTCTGGCTTACCATACCTTTTAAACTTGCCTCCATTTTGCTTGCCATGCCACGGGTAAAACCTTTGCCAACAGGCAGTTTACCAAGTGCCTTCCAAACGTTATCACGTAAATCGTTGTACGTATGAGATGTAGTAATGTCTGTTAAATATTCTTTTAAAGCACCAACATTAGGGTCAATGCTCATGCAATTATCATTAAGTATAATCAGCACGTTACTTTTTTCTATACCTGCATGGTTCATGGCTTCAAACGCAAGCCCCGCAGTCATAGCGCCATCTCCAATTATCGCCACGTGCTGCCTGTCACTTTCGCCCTTGTAATGCGAAGCCATGGCCATACCTAATGCTGCTGAAATAGATGTAGAGGAATGACCAACTCCAAAAGTATCGTATTCACTTTCGCTGCGTTTAGGAAAACCGCTTAAGCCATTATATTTTCTATTTGAAGGAAAATTATCTCTACGCCCGGTAAGAATTTTATGTCCGTAAGCCTGATGACCAACATCCCAAACCAACTGGTCGTAGGGTGTATTAAAAACATAATGCAAAGCGACACTTAATTCAACCACACCAAGGCTGGCACCAAAATGACCTCCATACACACTTACAACATCAATTATATATTGACGAAGTTCATCAGACACTTGATGTAATTGCTCCCTGCTTAACTTTTTCAAGTCATCGGGGCTATTTATATCCTTAAGTAAGGTTCCCGCCTTAATATCCATGGGCTTTAATTTATTACTAAATATAACGTTTTTAACGACAATGTTTTCATTTTGCCAATTTGCGAAGTTACTGCTTTTAATCGCATCTGTAAAGGATGTTAAACAGTTTTTAAGCCTTTAAGTTCATTTAATTTGTCCTTTTTAACCTATCTTCAAAATAAAAAATACTTGCATTTTCCTGTAACTGTAGAAATTGGCTCCATAAAAATATTACTGCATGCCATATTAGAACCTTTGGGCATGTTTATAGGTTTCAGGTATTTTCTTAGGTTGAGAAAAGCTAAAGGCGACTCTATAGAGAGCGGACAAAGGCTTTGGATAATTATCGGAGCTATATTTGGTGCAATAATCGGATCAAGACTTGTGGGTGGTTTCGAAAATCCTCCGGCACTTTTTAAGGCTGAAAACCCATTCATTTATATTTATCAAAACAAAACAGTTATTGGTGGTTTTCTGGGCGGTTTATTTGGGGTAGAATTGATTAAAAAATTAGTCAAAGAAAAACAAAGCAGTGGTGACCTTTTTACTTACCCGATGATACTCGCACTTATCATTGGCAGAATTGGTTGTTTCAGCATGGGGATTTATGAAGAAACATATGGCTTGCCTACTAGCTTTTTTACCGGTTTAAAATTAGGAGACGACATCTACAGGCATCCGGTTTCTTTATATGAAATTTTATTTTTGATGTTACTTTGGATTGGTATGGTGCAAATCGAAAAAAGAAATAAACTCGCTGAAGGCGGGCGTTTTAAAATCTTTATGATGGCCTATTTATTTTTTCGTTTGATGCTCGATTTTATTAAACCACATTATACTTACAGCTTTGGATTATCAACCATACAACTGGTGTGCATAGCCGGATTAATTTACTACGGCCGTTATATTTTACACCCGAAAAAATTAACTATTAACCATTATGCCTGAACGCCCTTATACTTACTACGACTTTACGCTAAGCCTTTGCAGCACTTGTTTACGACGTGTTGATGCAAAAATAGTTTTTGAAAACAATTGTGTTTACATGCTTAAAACCTGCAATCTGCATGGCTTTGAAAAAGTTTTGATCGCAACAGATATTGAATACTACAAAAACATCAGAAATTATAATAAACCTTCGGAAACACCCCTGCATTTTAATACAAAAACACATTATGGTTGCCCTTACGATTGTGGACTTTGTCAAGATCATGAGCAGCATAGCTGCCTTACGGTAATTGAAATTACCGACCGCTGTAATTTAAGTTGTCCTACTTGTTATGCCATGAGTTCGCCACATTACGGAAGGCACCGAACAGTGGAAGAAGTTGAAAAAATGCTGGATATCATTGTTGCTAATGAAGGCGAGCCAGATGTAGTGCAAATAAGTGGCGGGGAGCCAACAGTGCATCCTGATTTTTTTGCCATTATGGATATTGCCAAATCCAAACCCATAAAGCATTTAATGCTCAACACCAACGGGATCCGCATTGCAAAAGATTTTGAATTTACAAAAAAGCTTGCTGCTTATGCGCCTGATTTTGAAATTTATCTGCAGTTCGACTCTTTTAAACCTGAGGCTCTGCAACAATTACGTGGCGAGGATTTAACGGCTACTAGAATGAAAGCACTGGAACATTTGAATGCTTTAAACCTTTCAACAACGCTTGTAGTAACGCTGCAAAAAGGAGTAAATGATGATGAGATTGGCAAAATAATTGAATTTGCCTTACAGCAAAAATGTGTTCGTGGCGTTACATTTCAACCTACACAAATTGCGGGAAGGGTAGAAAATTTTAATCCTGAAAAAGACAGGCTTACCATTACTGAAGTAAGGCAATCTATCATCGACCAAACAAATCTTTTTACATCAAAAGATCTTATTCCTGTGCCTTGTAACCCAGATGCTTTGGTAATGGGTTATGCTTTAAAACTTGCCGGACAAACTTTTCCCCTAACCAGGTATATTGATCCATCACATTTATTGGATAATAGCCGCAACACCATTGTGTACGAGCAGGATACTGCACTTCATGAACAAATGATAGATATTTTCAGTACAGGTATATCTGTTGATCGTGTGGAAGAAAATATGAAACAGCTGCTATGCTGCCTGCCGCAGATAGAAGCGCCGGGCCTTGGGTATGATAATTTGTTCAGGATAATAATTATGCGCTTTATTGATGCCTATGATTTTGACGTACGTGCCATTAAAAAAAGTTGCGTACACATTATTCATAAGGATGGGAGAATAATACCTTTTGAAACCATGAACTTATTTTACCGGGATGATAAAGAGGCATATTTAAAAACATTGCAGCAGGAAAGAGAACCACAAACATTAATTTAAATAAATAATTATGAAACTGGCAACAAAAATCATACTTATAAATGCAGCGATTGCTGTAGTCATTTCCTTGCTCTCGTTTATTTCGGAAAGCCATGTTCAATCCTCTGAATTCTTTGTATGGTTGGGTCTTAGCTGTTTAGGAATAGGTCTTTTAGACCTGGTTATAGCGATAATATTATTCATAGCTGGTCCAACAAATTACAATACCGGAAAAGGTTTTTTATTAAGCAGCGGAATTTTAATTTTAACAGGCTTTGCAGTGTGTGGTGGCTCTCTTGGTATTATGCGCTGACAATTATTGCATTTAGTTAATCAACATATTTCATTAGATTCAACATTAAATCTGCATCAGGGCAATTCGCCAGGTATCCATCCATTTCAGATAATTTACAAACCCCGGGGTAATCGCCTTTGTTTT
>JBBQPX010000103.1:0-9095 GCA_038216775.1 Chitinophagales bacterium | reverse complement strand
CATGCCTCCCGACTGGCACGACGGGACCGATTCGGAGGAACTCGCCGATGCGCGCTTATAATAGGATCTCGTTCCAGTTTCCACGAAGTTCAGTAAGATTATGCATACGTAATGTGATTTTTAATTTTATAAATAATCGTAAAACAAAGTTGACTTTTTTTTTGATTATACCTGTTACATAACTTCGAGAAAATGTTGTATCATTCACAGTTTTGCAAAGTCGGTTAAAGAACGAAGTAAGCGGGCTACGTAGATTTCTTTTCATTCTGTACTTTAATGGCAACAGGGCCTACCTGTAATAATCTGCCCGGCATAGATGATTATTTGGCATGGTGATTCTATTCTTGTTTTATTTACACAGACCTCATGTTCACAAATTTTTATGCGGCTGCATAATAGTAGTCTTTATATATCATCCTTATAATTCCGTAGGTTTTTAAAATAAATCTATTAGTTGTTCCTTTCATAAAATTTATTTTGACACTGAAACTCCATTTATTAATGTTTCATCTGTTAACGTATACTATCCTTCGGATTAAATGGCGCATTTATTGATTTTATTCTTTCTTTCTTTTTTAGTTCATTTTGTTTTTTTAAGTCGGCTTGTTTTTTTGCATCTGCTTTTTTTTGTTTCTTAAAATAACCTCTCAATAAAAAACTATGCTTTACAGCATCCATATTATCACTTAAGCCTTTAGTTCCCGATTGAAGGTTAGCCATTGTTGAATCTAGCTTTCCGCCCAGGTTTCCCTGGTTCAGGTTTGTTGTGAATTTTGAAAATTGATTGGTACTCGTTTGCAGATTAGTAAGGGTACTTTGCAGACTGTTTGAAAAAGTTTCATCAGATATTAGTTTAGACAATGCACCTTTTCCATTATTCATAGCGGACGTAAAGGTTGCCAGCTGGGCTGTAATTATACCCGCATTATCTACACTGGTTTTTAAGCTATTCATAATATCGGCCATTTCAACCGGGCTAGTGGAAGTTATCATGCTATTATCTTTCACTTGTTGGTTTATTCCATTACCCGGTGATATCGTCAGAACTTTATCTCCCATCAAACCATCTGAACCAATGCTGGCAGATGCATCCGATTTAATGAATTGCTGCACTTCATTCCTTATCAACAAAACAACCAAAACGGAGGTGTCTGTTAAAAGTTCAATACGGTTTACAGTTCCCACATTTATGCCGGAAAAACGAACATTGTTTCCTTCTTTTAAACCACTCACTGTCTTAAATCGTGCCTGTAAATGAAAGGTTGATCCAAATAGATTTTTCTGTTTGCCTACAAAATAAATAGTGCCGATAAATAAAACCAAGCCTATTATTACAAACATGCCCAGTTTCCATGTAAACCCTGATTCCTTATTCATAATTTAATGTTTTAATAAATGATTAAATGAAGAATGAACGTACCCATTCATCATCACTTTTTTCCAGTGCTTCATAACTTCCTTCAGCATGAATGACTCCATCTTTTAAAATGACAAGTCTGTCGCCGGTTAGCTTTGCACAAGCCATATCATGTGTAATAATAACCGAGGATGTTTTATTTTTTTTCTGGATAGATAATATCAATTCACTTATCTCTCTGGAAGTAATGGTATCTAAACCGGTAGTGGGCTCATCATACAATATAATCTCAGGTTTTAAAATGAGCGTACGGGCTAGTGCAATTCTTTTACGCATACCGCCAGAAAGTTCAGAAGGCATTTTATCAATTGCTTCCGCAAGTCCAACACTATCCAGGTTTTCCATGATAATAGCCTCAACTTCTTTGCTGTTTAAATTTTTCGTATGCCGTTTCAATGGAAATTCGAGGTTCTGCCTAACGGTCATAGAATCATACAGGGCAGAGTTTTGAAATAGAAAACCTATCCTGATTCTAATGGCATTCAACTGGTTGCTATCCAGTGCTGATATATCTGTATCAAAAACTTTTATCACCCCTTTATCACCCTTTACCAGGTTCACCAGGCATTTTATTAAAATAGATTTACCCGAACCGGATTTGCCTAATACCACCAAATTCTCTCCTTTATTTACCAGCAGGTCTACACCCTTTAATACATGATTATCCTTACCAAATGATTTATAAAGGCCTTGTATATTTATAACAGGAGAAATATTTTCTCCACTCTTTTGTTCATCGATATTTATTTCCTGTGCTATCATATTTTTCTAGAAAAAAAGATCTGTTAACTGAACTGCCAGCATATCAATAATAAAAATGGTAAGAGATGCGGCTACTACGGCGGAGTTGGCTGCCTTACCAACACTTTCGGTTCCATTGGCTGCGGTATAACCTTTATAACAGCCAATGAGCCCTATAAAAAAACCAAAAAAGAAAGTTTTAATAGTAGCAGGAATGATATCCAAAAAATCCAATGATTCAAGCACCTGTGTGAAGTATCTGGAAAAATTAAGGTCGCTGTGAATATTTACACCAACGAACCCTCCGTATATACCTACGGCATCTGCAAATACAACCAATACAGGAACCATCAGCGTGGTTGCCAGTATGCGGGTTACTACAAGATACTTATAAGGATTAATAGCAGATACTTCCATAGCATCTATCTGTTCAGTTACTTTCATAGAGCCTAATTCGGCACCGATACCGGAGGCTATTTTTCCGGCACAAATCAATGCAGTGATCACCGGTGCAATCTCTCTTATTAGTGAAAGGGCTACCATGCCCGGCAACCAGGATTCGGCACCAAATTCAGCAAGGGTAGGCCGCGACTGCAAGGTAAGCACCAAGCCCATAATGAAACCTGTAATGGCAACCAGCGGCAATGACTTGTAGCCAATAATAAAACATTGTTTTAAAAATTCTTTTATTTCAAACGGAGGCCTTACAACTTCTTTAAAAAAGCGGAGGGTAAAAAGCGTTATTTTACCGGCATCGTTAAAAATATTTTTTAGATAAGTAACCAATTTTTTATTTTGAAGTTGATACAGAATCTGATAACATAATTTGTGAATTCACATTCACAACTTTAGCTTTCAACTCCTTGTTTGATGAACAGCCAGGGTACCCAAAAAAAAAGATTATCAGTACAGCCATAACCTGTAAAGCATTTGGCAGGCTAATTTTTAAAAGCTGCTTCATTTCTTTTATTTTATAAAATATAAAACATTCATTTGCGATATCTCTATCAACAATTGCCGGTACATAAGAAAATTATTTTCCAATATGCATATTTTGTATGGAACCCAATAAACCGAAAGCCTGCAGTAACCAGATAATAACTACCACAACAACTACAACATTCAAAATGCTTTTGATTTTACGATCCATAGGGATATAGTTGTTAATGAGCCAGAGTATAACGCCCACTACTACCAGCACAATTAAAACAGTGAATAACGACATAGATAAGGTTTTTAATGATTATTCAAAGATGAGATGCTTTGCTTGCTGCGATGTTACATAACCCCGTTAATTATTTATATAATTCACACATCTGTACCGGTGCGTTTACTATACAGCCTAATAAAATCACTTTACTGCCTCATGCATTAAACGCTTTGCTGGTATATGTTTTATTGAATACGATGAAGGATAAAAAATACAGATGATTTAAAGAATGTGTGAATGTTGTAAGTCATTACCGGTATTGTGTAACAATGTATTGTTGATTGTGAAGCAACTTTGCTTATTGAAAACTTTAACAACACTTAAAACAATTTTTATGAAAACAAAACGGAAAATTTTATTGATGACCGCATTCGCCGCCCTCTCATTGGCAGCAATTTTAGGTGGTTGCAAAAAGGATGATTTTGTACAGGTTGCCGGGGTTTGCCCCATTGTACTATCTACCGATCCGGCAAACCTGGCAACCAGCGTAGCACTTAACAAGGTTATAACTGTAACCTTTAACGAAAAAATGAATCCTGCTACTATTACAAATGCATCGATCACCATATCGGGAGCATCTGCAGTTTCAGGAACAATAACCTATAGCGGTACTACTGCTACCTTTATTCCATCAAGTCCTTTGGCTGTAAACACTACCTACACAGGTAGGGTAACTACCGCAGTAAAGGATGAAACTGGAAATGCATTACAGGCTGATTATATCTGGACATTCAGTACCGGTGCTACATTGTCACCAGTTGTTATCTCAACAGACCCAGCAAATACAGCAACAGGCGTACCACTTAATAAAACGATTACCGCAACCTTTAATATGGCAATGGACCCATTAACCATTAATGCCACAACAGTGAAATTAATGCAGGGAACAACAGCAGTTGCAGGTGTTGTTACTTACAGTGGTAACACAGCATCGTTCACGCCAACTGCCCCACTTACACTTAACACATTGTACACTGCAACCATAACCACAGGAGCTAAAAATTCAGCCGGTACAGCTCTGGCGGCTAATTATGTATGGTCGTTTACAACCGGTACCATAACAGCCCCAACAGTAGTTTCAACTGATCCTGCCAATAACGCAACAGGCGTAGTATTAAATAAAGTGATTGCTGCAACATTTAGCGAGGTTATGAATCCGCTAACCATTAATGCAACATCATTCACATTAATGCAGGGTTCAACAATTGTGGCCGGCACTGTTACTTACAGCGGTACAACTGCTTACTTCACGCCCACAATAAATCTGCTGCCTGGTGCGGTTTACACAGCTACTATTACCACCGGAGCAATGAACCCGGCAGGAACATCCTTAGCCAATAATTATGTATGGACATTTACAACAGGGGCTTCCATTTCTCCAGCGGTTATTTCTACTGATCCGGCAAACAATGCAACAGGTGTAGCACTAAACAAAACAGTTACTGCAACATTCAATATGGCAATGGATCCGTTAACAATAAATGCAACAACATTTACTGTTAAGCAAGGAGCAACTACAGTTTTGGGAACGGTAACTTACTCCGGTTCCACTGCATCATTTGTACCTGCCGCTTCGTTTACGGCCAATCTGCCTTATACAGCAACCATTACAACCGGCGCAAAAAATTTAGCCGGTACAGCATTGGCTGCAAATTATGTGTGGACTTTTACAACCGGAACTTTATTAGCACCAACAGTCATCTCAACCGATCCGGCAAATCTTGCAGTAAGTGTACCGCTTAATAAAGTGATTACTGCAACTTTCAGTACGCCAATGGATCCGCTGACAATTAATTTTACAACATATACTTTAAGCAGGGCAGGCATACCCGTTGCCGGAACAGTTACTTATAGCGGTTCCACAGCATCGTTTACACCTGCAGCTAATTTATTAACAAATACCGATTATACAGCTACGATAACAACCGGGGCTAAAAATGTAGCCGGTACTCCCTTAGCAAGTAATTACGTATGGCGTTTCACTACCAATTCCGTTATCGGACCTGGTCTTGTTAATCTTAACTCTGTAGCGAGGTTTGGTATTATTGCCGGCGTTGGCGTCAGCAACAATGCTGGCCCTAGTGTAATAAATGATCTGGATGTGGGTATTTATCCGGGCGTACGTTCTTCTGTAACGGGGTTTCCTCCTGCAACCATTGTTAACGGAGCAATTTATGCATCAGATGATCTTGTACCTGCAGGTACAGCAGCGATGCTGTTACAGGCTAAGACTGATCTTACCAATGCATACCTTGCTGCTGAAGGAGTTGTATCTCCTGCACCGATAACGGTATCTGGCGACCAGGGTGGTAAAACACTTGCACCGGGTATTTACAAAACAACTTCTACACTGTCAATAGCGAATGGTAATCTTACGTTGGATGCCCAGGGTGATCCAAATGCCACCTGGATATTCCAGATAGCATCTGGTTTTACAACAGTAGGTGGTGCAGGCGGTAGCGTTATACTATCTGGTGGTGCACAGGCTAAAAACGTTTTTTGGCAAACCGGAAGTTCAGCCATAATTGGTGACTATACTTCATTCCAAGGAAACATTTTGGCCTTAACTTCTATCACCATGAACTCACATGCAACTGCAGTTGGAAGAATGCTGGCCAGGAATGGTTCAGTAGTTATGACAAGTACAAACATTATCATTAAGCCTTAAACTAAAAAATATGCAACTAAAAAATAATTATAAAAGTGAACCACGCAAGGCGTGGTTCACTTACAGCCTTATCATTAAAAGCTTTATCGTTAGTGCTTTTATTTTAACGGCAATGCAATCATCTGCACAAGCGCAGCAATATTCTAAACCATCCTGGTATTTTGGAGTTGTGGGTGCAGCGAATGTTAACTTCTTTGACGGAAGTACCAGGCAACTGAGCACTGAATTTGCATCTCCTGCAACCTTTCATAAAGGCAATGGCGTTGGCTTGTATGCCGGTGGTTTAATTCAATACCGCCCCGCAACATCAGTATTAGGTATAATGATACAGGGTGGATATGACAGCCGCAGGGGAAAATTTAAGCAAGTAACTACGCCGTGTAACTGCCCGGCAGATCTGGAAACTAATTTGAGCTATGTTACTTTAGAACCTAGTTTATTATTAGCTCCTTTTAAAAATGGTTTTTATATTTATGCAGGCCCACGTATGGCCTACACAACAGAAAAATCATTTACCTACAAGTTGGGTATTAACCCTGCCTTTCCTACTCAGGCTCCAACGCCTGATGTACAAGGAGAAATTAACAATACCAGAACGACTGTGATATCTGGACAGGTAGGAATGGGATATGATTTTATGATGGGTAAATCTACCAGCAAAACTAAATTTGTGGTTTCACCCTTCGTTTCTTACCATCCTTATTTTGGCCAAAATCCGCGTTCTACCGAAACCTGGAATTTAACTACCATCAGAGCTGGTATTGCATTAAAATTAGGTGTTGGTCATAAACTTCTACCACCACCGCCACCACAAGCTCCCGTTGTGTTAGACAGGGATGGAGATGGTGTGCTTGATATTGTTGACAGATGCCCTGATGTACCAGGCACTGCAGCATTGCAAGGTTGTCCAGACAGAGATGGAGACGGTATTGCTGATATTGATGATAAATGCCCTGATGTATTTGGTTTAGCCCGTTACCAGGGTTGTCCTATTCCGGATACTGATAAAGATGGCGTTAATGATGAGTTAGATAAGTGCCCAACAGTATTCGGTTTTCCACGTTACCAGGGATGCCCAATACCTGATACTGATGGAGATGGCGTTAATGATGAAGAAGATAAATGTATAAACGATAAAGGCCCGGCTTCTAACTACGGTTGCCCGGTGATAAGCGAAGAAATAATTAAGCGTGTTAAAATAGCCGCTGAAAATATATTCTTCGAAACAGCTAAATCAACATTGCTGGCAAAATCTTTTCCTAAATTAAACGATGTGGTTTCTATCTTAAAAGATAATCCATCTTTTAGATTAACAATTGATGGCCATACAGATTTTGTTGGTAATGATGCTTACAACCAAACTTTATCTGAACAAAGAGCCGCTTCGGTAAGGGCTTTTTTAATAAGTAAAGGTATCAGCGATAGCCGCATTACTTCTTTTGGCTATGGCGAAAGCAGACCGGTTGCGGATAATAATACAGCGGCAGGGCGTGCTAAAAACAGAAGAGTAGAAATGACATTGAGGAATTATTGATAATACTGGCTTATGATAAAAAACCTCCGATTTACTCGGAGGTTTTTTATTGTGGGATATTTATGTACCGTCCTGAAATAGGTTGACATAAAAACAGTGTCACCATTATGAATAAAGGACAATTCAGAGTTACTAAACGGACTCAAAAAGACTACACTTTAGCCTTTAAATTACAAGTAGTAGAAGAAGTAGAAAGTGGGGAGCTTTCTCAACATGCTGTATGCCGTAAATATGGCATACAGGCAAGAAGTACGATATTGACTTGGTTAAGAAAGCATGGAAGGTTAAATTGGTATCAAAAAACATCTATGGCAAAGAAGCCCGCCCCCAATAAAAAGATAGCGGAATTAGAGAAAAAGATTAAGCGACTTGAAGCAGAGAAAGTCATTTTGAATATGGCAATTGATGTTGCAGACGAGACCCTCAATACCGATATCAGAAAAAAGTATTTGAGCCTGTTGTTAAGCAATTCAAGCAAACAGCAGGCTCCAAGTCAAGACAATACAGCGTTGGAGCCATAGCGGGCACTTTAGGTTACAGCCGGCAATATTTTTATAAGTATTGCAAGCAACAACAGCACAAAACAGTGTTGGAAAGAACTGTATTAGGCTTAGTACAGGCAGAACGAAAAATATTGCCTATGCTGGGCGGTAAAAAAGTATATCATCAGATTAAACCAATGTTACAAACAGATTCGATAAAAATCGGTAGGGACAAGCTTTTCAGCCTATTAGCAGAACATAATTTATTAATTAAACCCAGGCGCAGATATGTAACTACCACTAATAGTAAACACTGGTTAAGAAAATATCCAAATATCATCCAAAATAAGAAGATAACCCAGCCAGAACAGGTTTGGGTGAGCGATATTACTTACATAAAAACGGATGAAGGTAACTGCTATTTAAACCTGGTTACAGATGTTTACAGCCGCAAAATAATGGGATATGCAATTGCGCAAAGCATGAATACTGAAGAGATGAAAAGAGCTTACGAAATGGCTATCGCTAACCGGGTTTATCCAAATACAGAGCTGATACACCACTCGGATAGAGGTCTGCAATATTGCAGTAATGATTATGTCTTTTTATCAAACGACAATAATATCCAAATCAGTATGACCGAAAATGGAGACCCATATGAAAATGCTTTAGCCGAAAGAATGAACAGAACATTGAAAGAAGAGTTTGGTCTAGGAAGGCTGCTGCCCTCAAGGCAGCAAGCCTTCCGGTTAGCTCAAGAAGCTGTCAATCTTTACAATGAAAAACGACCACATTGGAGTTTAAAATTAAAAACACCACAAAGCGTACATTTACAAAAAATCCCAGTTACCGAAGCAACTGGGACATATTAATAACCTGTCAACTTATTTCAGGACAATACATTAATATATGAGAATTAAAAACCAAGCCCAACGGCAAATCCTTTTGTTAAAGCAGGATAATCAGCCAATGGAGTTACAGCTCCTGTTGCAAGGTTGATTGAAACTACTTTTGAAAATGTCGCTATTGTAACCAATGCATAT
>JBBQPX010000102.1:0-9097 GCA_038216775.1 Chitinophagales bacterium | reverse complement strand
ACCCGATAGCTTTATCCCGATAAAATTGTGCTTGTTCTGCTCACGGCTGTTGTTCTTGTACACAAAAGCAGGCTGGTTCTCATTGTTTACCACCAAATCCAAATCTCCGTCGTTGTCTAAATCAACATAGGAGGCGCCGTTGCTACAAGATGGCTCTGATAAACCCCAGGAAATTCCTGCATCGTCAAATTGAAGATTTCCTTTATTCCTAAAGGCCTTATTTGGAACCAAGTTTATAGGGATGTGTTTTAAAACGGAATCAACACTTTTTTTCTGACCGGAAATAATCATATTCTGAACCACATCATTTGCAAAAAAATCCATGAAGTCGAGATTGGTTACATCATGATTAATTCCATTACAAACATAAATATCATTGAAGCCATCATTATCTGCATCAAAAAATAAAGCACCCCAGCTCCAATCTGTACCCGATACGCCACTGAAATTTGCAGTTTCTAAAAACTTACCGTCTTTGTTATTTATAAAGAGACAGTTTGTCATGTACTGATGATAAAAGCCTTCATTCAGCCTTGTTTTGTACAAATCAATATTATCAAAAGAACCCAATGTTTTTAATCGGTAATCATCGCCGGGCAACATATCAGTTGTAAAAATATCGTTGTAACCATCATTGTTAACATCAGCTATATCGGCACCCATTGACGAAAAACTATGATGTTCCATGACTTCTTCGGACTGGTCCTTGAACTTTCCGTCTTTTTGATTAATGTAGAGATAATCTTTTTCGTAAGAATCATTGGCTACAAAAATATCAGGATAGCCATCATTGTTTACATCACCTACAGAAACGCCTAAACCGAAACTCATCAGGCTACCATGAATGCCAGCTTCCAGAGTAACTTCCTTGAAAAAGCCATTGTCATTTCTATACAAATGATCACCACCTCCTTTAAAAAAGCCGGCAACCGGCCATTTGGCATCAGGAATATTTCTACGGTTTGAATTACCGATACTATTAATTGGCATTGGGCTGTTGTTGATCATGAAACAGTCGAGGTCACCATCAAGATCGTAATCAAAAAAAGATACGTGTGTAGTGTATGCAACGACATCTAAACCAAAGTTAGCTGCTGATTCTGTGAAAGTAAGATTGCGGTTATTTAAGTACAGTTTGTTCTTCCTGTTACCGCTTTTCATATGCCCGGAATTGCAAACGAAAATATCTAAAAATCCATCGTGGTTGATATCTATCATAAGCACACCCGTGCTCCACATACTATCCTGGCGAAGACCTGCTTTTATAGAAATATCTTCGAATTTGAAATTGCCCTTATTGAGATACAATTTATTTTCACCCATATTTGAAGTGAGCATTACATCCGGGAGCCCGTCGTTATTAATATCGCCTGTGGCTACCCCGCCTCCATTATAATAATTGCGAAAGTAAAAACTGTTTTCAAGTTCCCCATCAATCACTTTGTTGTTAAAGTCAATTCCCGTTCTGTTTTGAAGCTCAAAGAGTGTTGGGCCGGATTTATTTTTACAAGAGAAAAAAAACAGGCATATAAAAAAAACAAGCAAGAATAACCTCATTAATTACAGTTTGTAAAATGGAAAACAACATCATGTTGATAAAAAATAAATTTATCACTTTATTTCAACACAAATCCAATAAAAGCCTAAAATAACAATGCTTTTGTATCTGCTTATATAAAAAACAAAAGGCCATAAAAATGGCCTTTTGTTTTTTATATTTTTTTCAGACTATTAATAGCCGGTGTTTTGCTTCAAGTTAGGGTTTACTGCCAGTGCCTGGTTAGGGATAGCAAACAAAAGATATTTTGGATCACTAGCGCCCGGCTTTTCTTGCATAGGCAAAAGAAACTTACCAAATCTAATCAAATCCTGCCTTCTCCAACTTTCAAGATATAGTTCCCGTCCTCTCTCATCAATTAAGTTATCTAAAGTAACAGTAGCTAAAGCAGAAGCACCCCTGTTTGTACGAACAGCGTTTACTATGGTATTGGCTGTACTTCCGTAAATACCTGCGGCAGTACCTGTTCCTCCACGAAGTATCGCCTCTGCTTTCATCAAGAGTACGTCGCCCAACCTGAAAAGAACATAATCATTATCAACATTACCACCACCATTTTCTTCATTATTAAAATCAATCGGGTATTTGTATGCTCTTATGCCTGTTACTTCAAGATTATCTCCGGTTTCAATTGACTTCACTTGATCTGTAAAAAACAATGGGGCTCCTCCTCTATCAGTTAATAATGTATCATTTTTTAAATCACGCTGCTGTCCTCTAAAAAGTCCAACGGTAATCCTGTTTCCCGGATTGACCGGAGAAGCTGTTGTAGGATAGTTGGTGCCTCTTCTTACATCAGTTCCCTCAAATTTATTATAAAAATCAGAAAGGGTACTGAAGCCATTCCACCCACCTGGGTTTTGCTTATAATGCATAACTGCACGCCACCTGGAGCGAATACCAAAAGACTGGCTACCCCCAACGTTTTGCTGAGTCCAGATATTTTCTCTTCCTATAGAATTATTGTTGGGAGCAAAGTTGTCAAAGTAATTGGTACTAAATGTTACACTGCCACTGTTAATAATTTGATCTGCATAAGAAATTGCCTTATTCATATCTCCAGCATCAAAAGTAGGAGTAGCTCTGTTAGCAATTACACCTTTATTAAGATAACATTTCATCAGTAAAGCCCTGGCGCCATTTTTAGTGGCCCCGGTAGCAGGAGCGTCAGGTAGACTAGGTAAAACAGCTTCTAATTCAGTAATGATATAAGTCAATGCTTCCGGCCCTGTTCTAACCTTGGATGCAGTAACAACACTTTCACCGGGTTCACGGTAATTTACCTGGTTCCAACCATCAAGCAGATAAAATTGTGCTAAAGCTCTTATACATCTTGCCTCAGCACCTTGCTGTGGGGTAGGGCTAAAGCGCAATAAATCTGTTGCACCATACGCTATACCATTCAAACTTTTAAATGCATCAATAATGCGTTGATTATCCCCATCCCATTTGTGCTCGTGCAAAACTCTCCAAACACCATTATCATCCCAATCCGGACCTCTAGTTGGACCGATTAACTCATCTGTAGTCATTTCCCAAAGGGCAAAAATCTGATCCTGATTTTGAAATGTACCTTTAGTATCATTATACAATTGTGTTAGCAGGGCTGTAGCGTTACCTGCACCGCCTGCGCCAATTTGCGATTGAGTTAGATTGCCTTCAAAATCTTCATTCAGCTTGGTACAGGATAATACTCCAAGAAGTAAAAAGAGTGAGGTAATCATTGTTAGTTTACGTATCATAACTTAATTATTAGAATTATTTAAAATGAAAAATTAGCGCCCAGAGTTACTATCCTTGCGGATGGGTAAGGCGTGTATTCAATACCTACAGAGGGAACTCCCCTATTACTTTTATCTACGTTAACCTCAGGGTCAAATCCAGAAAACTTTGTAATCACAAAAAGGTTTTGACCTGTAAGATATACGTTGGCTGTTCTAAATACTTTTCCAACAGGGCCTACATTATATGATAAAGTAGCATTGGCTAATTTTAAATAATCGCCTTTTTCAATGAACCTTGAAGAAGCTGTTACAGGGTTAGAGAAGGCTTCTTTAACAGGGGATTCATAAACTGAAACTGCAATGTTTCTTCCGCCTTTGATACTACCAACATTAATTACGTTATTCAACGTGTTGTTATATATTTTCTGACCTAAAGCCCCATTCATATTGGCAGTGAAAGAAAGTTTTTTATATTTAAATGCTGCCGTCAAACCAAGAATAGTGGTAGGATTTGGATTACCAACTGAGTAGAAAGTAGAACCTCCGTCTGTATAAAGAGCCTGACCAGTACCCTTATCTAAACCTAAAAACTCCCTGGTGAAAAAAGTATTGATTGGGAAGCCATTCCTAATTGTTTGAACAAAAGTACCAGTAACACCCTGACCAATAAAAATTCCGGTTGGTATTGGTGCCGGCAAACCAGACACTTCATTTTTAATAAAGGTAGCGTTTACCCCAAAGTCAAAAGAAAAGTCTTTTTTATCTATGATGTTTGTGTTAATTGCTACTTCAAGTCCCTTATTTTCAACAGATCCTACCAGATTTTGCCACAGTACTGCTCCTCCAATTGGTCCAGCCGGATCAGGGAAAGTTGGGAAAAGTAAATCTCCTGTCTTCTTATTAAAATAATCTAACGTTAATCCAACCCGATTGTTCAAAATGCTTGCATCTAAACCGATATTATATTGACGGTCATTTTGCCATTTTAAATCGGGGTTAGGATAATTGGTTTGGCTTAAGCCTCCGTTATTTCCGAAAGAATAAGTTGCTTGTGAAGCACCCGATGGGAAATCCTGATTACCAGTTTTACCCCAGCCACCCCTAATCTTAAGAGAGTTAATTCCGTTTACCTGGAAGAAACTTTCTTTGGTTACAACCCATGCTGCAGAAACAGCCGGGAAGGTTCCATATTTATTATTAGTTCCGAACCTGGTGGAACCATCTCTTCTTACAGTTCCTGTTAATAAATACCTGTCTTTGAAGTTAAAGCCAACCCTTGCAAAATAAGATTGCAGTTCAAAACTAGGGTCTACAAATGATGAAATGTTGCGAGATCCTGGATTTGAAAACTGGATATAGTTGGTATAATCAAGTCCGTACTGACCAAAACCGCCAGTTGGCCCAAGCGCATTTGTATTAGAACCCTTATTAGTGGTTTTGATATACTCGTAACCTGCCAGGGCTGTCATAGTAAGATTCGTGGCCACTTGCTTATTAAAATTAAGTGTATGTGTTGTAGTCTGTGTAGTCAATTCATTTTGACCAATTGCAGCAAATCCTCTGTCTTTAACATCTCCTAAATTAATGAATTGTTGTGTGGACGCTCTTCTGGTTCCTGTGCCATAATTAATACTATAAAGCAGCTTATATTCCAGCCAATCTGTAAACTTGTAAGAAGGAGCAATACTTGCCAAAAGTGTAGTTACTCTTGACACGTCGTTATACGCCTCAGACATTGCCAACGGATTGATAATATCACCTGCCTTTACATTTAATGAACCGTCTGGTTTTCTAAAAGCTTCAGTTGGATTCCATTGTAAGGCCTGACCTATAAGACTTCCTGTGGAACCTGCGTTATTTGTAATTGGAGCAAGATTTTCCTGGTAAAGACTTGGAAGAATATTGATGTCCAGACCTAATCTTTTATTCTCAAGCATTTTAAAACTTCCTGCAAAATTTGCTGTATATTTTTTGATACCTGTCTTTCTTACAATACCGTCCTGATCTAACATACTACCTGAAAAGCGATATTTACTATTATCATTACCGCCACTAATAGCCACATTATAATTTTGTATCAGTGCATTACGTAAAATAATATCCAGGCCGTTCACATCTGCTTTTAAATCGTTGGCTGCACTCACTCCATAATAAGTTAGAGCTTGCCTGTACTGCGTTGCATCCAGCACTTTGACTCTTCTTAATATAGATGAGGTTCCAATAGAGGTACCAAACTCAATTTTAGTTGCACCAGACTGGCCTCTTTTAGTAGTTATTAAAACAACCCCATAAGCCGCTCTTGTACCGTAAATAGCAGTAGCAGAAGCATCCTTCAAAACGTCTATTGACGCTATATCACTCGGATTTAAAAAGTTTAATGGATTTCCACCCGGTGCATCTCCCAAGCCTGATGGACTTAATCCCGGCCTCGCTGATCGTCCATCTAAAGGAACACCGTCAATTATATATAAAGGCTGTCCAGAACCTGTTACAGATGCATTACCCCTTATTTTCACAGTTGATGCTCCACCTGGCTGCCCACTGTTGTTGATCATTTGCACACCCGCAACTTTTCCCTGTATCAATTGATCAGCGGCTGTAAATGTACCTTTGTTAAAATCTTTTTCTCCAACAGTTGTTACGGCACCTGTAAGATCTTTTCTTTTGGCTGTACCATAGCCAATTACAACTACCTCATCCATACTTCCAATGCTGGTAAGAAGGATAATCGAAATATCATCAGTTCCTGTAACTTTTACTTCCTGCTGGGCATAACCAGAAGCAGAAAAAATTAAAGACGCATTGGCTGGTACTGCCATTAATGAGAAGTTGCCTTCTGCATTGGTAGAAGTACCCTTGTTGCCACCCTTTACCGTGACTGAAACACCGGTAACAGGCTGACCATCTTTGTCTTTAACGTTACCTGAAACGTTTGACTGAGCTAAGGAAGTTGCGGTGAAGGCTAAGGTAGCAAGCACCAGCAGACAGATTTTTTTTTGGAAAAAAAGCAGCATAATCGATAATTTTTGGTAAATACAAAATGAGATTCGATGTGATATTTCTATTTAAACTCTAAAGACATAATATCATTATATGATGATGATGATACTATTTCGTCCAATACTAATAATAATAGAATATTTTTAGTACTCACTAAAAGTAATATAAATTATAAGTTACAAAATCAATATAAAAGAATAATATCATTTAAATTGTAGCGCAAACATTTTCGCAAACGTTTGCTGTGGATATTAATGTTAATTTTAAACTAAAGTATTTTTGATTTATGAATAATGCCACCTTGAAAAATATTTCGGAATTACTAGGTCTGAGCATATCCACTGTTTCAAGAGCGTTAAAAAATCACCCGGATATATCTGAAAAAACTAAACTGCGGGTGATGGAACTGGCAACAACATTGGATTATGAACCTAATGTAAACGCCATAAATCTGAGAACCAATAATACACGATTATTTGGGTTGATAGTTCCTTCTATTTTAAATTTTTTCTACGATACTTTTATTTCATCTGTGGAGGAAGAATGCCGGAAAAATAATTATTCGCTGATGATCCTGCAATCTGGTGATGATCCAGTTATTGAAGCAACGAGTTTGAAACTTTGCAGGCAAAACAGGATAACGGGTTTGTTTGCCTGCATTTCGTCCCATTCAAACCAGCTTGAGCCGTATATTAAATTCAAGGACCTGAAAATTCCTGTGATTTTTTTCGATAAAGTCCCAGACGTAAATGATTGTAATAAAGTATGCGTAGCAGATGCTGAAGCTGCATGCTTAGCGGCAGATGCCATTATTAGTAAAAAGAAAAAAAAGGTGTTGGCATTATTTGGTAACGAACGGCTACTGATTACCCGCAAAAGACTGGCTGCTTTTAAAGAAACGATGAGCAGCAAAGCACCTTCCATTAAACTGCTGATTGATTTTGCAAATAATGCTGCCGAAGCTGATACCCTTACTGCTAAATACATGAAACAAAAACCTGATACTGTTTTTTGCATGAGTGATGAAATACTTACCGGTACAATGAAAGCAATACAGAAAAAGCAATTGTCTTTTCCTGACGAGATTTCAATTATTGCTATCAGTAATGGTTTTATTCCCAAATTATATTACCCTGAAATTACTTACGTGGAAACGAGTGGCAGTAAATTAGGCAAACTTGCATTTTCAAGCATGATGGCTTGCCTTGGCGGCAGCACTTTTATACAGGAGCTAACAACAGAAGCTGTTTTGGTAGAAGGGGGTTCTCTATAAGAATGGAAATGCTGGCGTTTTACACCATAATGAAATTTACCGCAGCATTGGTGTGGGCGATAAATTTGAAGGATTTATAAAAAAATATACCCCGATAATAAGATAGATGTAGCTGCGGGCAAACCAGGTTATCAAAGGGTAGAAGATGAAGCAGGAAAAATCCTGCGCCTGCTCCAGGAAAATAACGGCTACCTGCCTTACTACGATAAATCTGACCCGGAAACCATTTATGAATTCTTTGGCATGAGCAAAAAGACTTTTAAAATGACGGTGGGTAATTTGTTTAAACAAAAGAAAATTCTTTTAGAAGATGCAGGTATACGCCTGGTAAAATAAATCAAACATCCATAAACGGAGCCGTTCAAAAAAGTTTATCTTTTAATAATGAAATATTCATGGAAGATTTTTTGGGTGCTGTTATTCTTCCCTTTTCAATTATTTGCACAATTGGATTTTACGACCGCTAAAGACATTATCGGTTTGTGGCAGGGCTATGTAAATACTACCCAAAAAAAATTGCCTTACGAACTGGTTATTGCTGAAAAAGATGGAAAATTGTTGGTTTATTCTCTTACCAGTTTTACTGTAAATGATAAAGAAATTATTTCGATAAAAAAAATGAATATCACTTTCCAAAAGGAGCGTATTGTAATTGCTGATGAGGATATGCTGTTTAATAATTTCACCAGCGAAGCAGCAAAAAAAATAAAACAGATCAATACCCTGATATTCAATAAAGATGGATTACAACTTACATTAACCGGTACATTTGAAACAAAAACGAATCGTGTATTAAAACCTGCAAGTGGTGATGTTTATTTAATTAAAAAAGAAGATCCTGCAGAAATTAAACTAATGGCAAAACTGGAAGAAATGAAACTTGCCGCTGAATTATCGTTTTCTCCTAAAAAACAATTGCAGATTACAACCGCATCTGCCCTTGTATCTACTACTCCTGTAACGCCGCAATTAGTAAAAGAAGAAGCAATTGCAGCAGTAATACCTGAAATTTATATCCCTATAAAATCCCTTCCAATAAAGGAAGAACAAAGAATAATTTACACCACACAAAAAAATAATACTTACTACGTTACAAAAGTAAAACCTTTCTCTCCTATAACATTTGCAGCCATTAAAATTACAACGCCTGCTACAACAGTGGTATCCAAACAACCTGTTGTAGTTAAACCAACTGTAGTAGCAAAAACGCCTGCATCGTCGCCTGTTGTAAAAACAGCAGTTATAAAAGTAGACAAAGCGCCGGCTGCAGTGGTAAAAAGTATTGCTGTTTTAAAACATGCCGCCAATAATATCGAAGTTGCGCCAGCAATTGATCTTGCAAAAAGAAAAATAGAAACCATAGAGCAATTATACATTGTATCGGATAGCCTTGTATTAACTTTATATGATAATGGTGAAGTAGATGGCGATTCTGTAAGTATTATTTTGAATGGAAAAACCATTGTTTCCCAACAACGTTTAAGTACTGCTGCATTTACAAAAACGATTTACATCACACCAGAACTTGGCGATACCATACAG
>JBBQPX010000101.1:0-9102 GCA_038216775.1 Chitinophagales bacterium | reverse complement strand
CCTTATTCCGAGCAAATCTATAACCACATCTGCCAGTTGCATGGGCGATGATGTGGCCAAGCCTATTTTAAAGCCATTTGCAACAAAAAAATTAATGATATGTACCACTCCCGGCATCGGTTTGCCGTGTGTTTTTACAAGTTCAATTACGTTGTTAACAATAATTTTTTCAGCCTCCGGTATATTTTCTAAACCAATATCAAAATAACTAAACCAATGCTGCAGAAATTCTTTTGTACGCAATCCTGTGGTGGTGGCGTATTGTGCAGCAGTTAATTGCTTTCCAAACTTTATAAATAAGTCATCAGCGGCTTTACCCCAAAGCGGCTCGGAGTCAATCAGCAGCCCATCCATATCAAAAATTACAGTATTTAATTTCATACTTACAAATATAACTTGTGCATTACAGCCTTTAATAAATTGCTTAATTTTATTTTATGGAGATATAAATACAATCCCTTATTTTTTTTCAAAATAGTACAAAGAACAAACTTTAATTACTAACTGATTTTTATACCGATAGAAAATTGCCTAACTATATTTTATGGCATAATCGGTTTAAATTGCAGTTCAGTTTAATTGACTAAACGATTGCTACATGAGTAAATTTTTCGACAGAATCAAAGAATCGGTGTTTATAAAAAAACTGGTTTACACAGTTATAGGTTTGCTTTCATATCCGGGTCTTGCAATTATTAATAAGCTGCAGATAAACGGCATGGAAAAATTAAAAAATCTTCCCAAAAAAAATGTGCTGTTTGTAAGCAACCACCAAACTTATTTTGCCGAAGTAATCTGTTACCTGCACATATTCAGCGCCCTTAGCTGGGGTAAAAAAAGAAAACTGGGCATTCCTTTTTATTTACTTTGGCCATATACCCGTGTTAAGTTTGTATCTGCCGAAGAAACAATGAAGAAAAACTGGCTTAGTAAAATATTTTCGCTTGCCGGTTCCATAATGATTAAGCGGGTTTGGGTTGATGATTCAAAAGAAGTGAGAAAAGGACTTGACCCAAGCGATACCCGCAAAATAACGCGGGCCTTGGAAAAAAACTGGATTATTACTTTTCCACAGGGTACAACCACGCCTTTTGCGCAGGGCCGCAAGGGAACAGCTTTTATAATTAAACATGATAAACCGATAGTAATTCCGGTTGTGATAGACGGCTTTAGTACTGCATTTGATAAAAAGGGCCTGAAGCTTATGAAAAAAGGAACTAAACTTTCAGTTACTTTTAAAGATCCTATGGTGATAGACTATGAGGCTCCAACAGAAAAAATTCTGGAAGAAATTATGGACGCCATCGAGCAGAGTAAGAAGTTTAAGCCGGCAACTAATCCTTAATAAATAAAGCTTTTAACTCTACAGCTTCTTCTGGCTTCATTTTGCCACCTAAAATTAAACGTAACTGCCTTCTTCTTAAAGCGCCATCAAATAGCTTTTGTTCTTCTTCAGTTTCAGGTATTAGTTGGTTAACTGTTCGTGGTTTATTGTTAGGGTCAAGCGATACAAAAGTATAATATGCTTCGTTACTTTTATATTTATATTGCTGAATTGCATCTTCGCCCCAAACCGTTAAATGCACTTCCATACTTGTATTAAATGCCCTTGTTAAACTGGCTTGTATGTGTACTACATTACCAAGTTTTATAGGGTTTTCAAAAGAAATGTTATCTACAGATGCTGTAACAACAGGCGCTCCACAATGCTTCATGGCGGCTAATGCTGCCGCAATATCCATCCAATACATCAAACGACCACCCATTAGGTTACCAAACGTATTTGTATCGTTTGGCAGCACCAATTCTGTCATAATCACCAGCGATTCACTTGCTTTCTTATCCATCTTAAAAAATTTTGGCAAAGATAATGGTGAATTGTGAATGGCGAGAGGTGAATAGTGAATGGTGAGTTGTGATTGGTGAATCAGCGCATTGCAAAAATTAGCAATTTAATCCCTGGTATATTTATTTGCTATTCTGTATTGAATATTGCCCACTGACCATTCAGTACTCACTTTTCACGCTTTTTATTTGGCAGTTCGTTTTTGTTTTGGGAATTTCACATACCAATTACCAATTATGACAGAACAAACAAAAATTTCTTTCGAGAATACCGAATATGCATTTGCCGCCAAAACTGATGGTGAGCTAAGAAAAGCTAGCTTTCTTTTTGGAGTTATGGGAAAAGCCTGGCTGGTTAATGCCGGTTTAAAAATTACGCCGTTAGCCATAAAATGGAATATTCCGTTTACAAAAACCGTAATAAGGCAAACAATTTTTAAACAGTTTGTGGGTGGCGAAACTTTGGTAGAAACGGCTGCCGTTGCTAATAAACTGGAGAAATATAAAGTGCAGGTAATTCTTGATTACGGTGTGGAAGGTAAAGAAGGAGAGGAGAATTTTGACCATGCACGTGAGGAGTTTAAAAGAGTAATTGATTATGCTGCCACTCAACCCAACATACCGTTTATGAGTATTAAGGTAACAGGGTTTGCCAGATTTTCTTTACTTGAAAAACTAGATGAAAGCATGAGCAAGGCAGCAGGTACTTTAATGAAAAGATACTTGAACGCAGTTGAGTCTTTATCTGACCAGGAAAAGGAAGAATGGCATAGGGTAAGGCTGCGTATGCAGCAGCTATGCGAGGAGGCTAATAAAAAAAATATAGGTATTTTGATAGATGCTGAAGAAACATGGATACAAGACCCTGTTGATGCGCTCACCATTTTAATGATGGATGTTTTTAATAAAGAAAAAGTAGTTATTTACAATACCTTGCAGCTATACAGGCATGACAGGCTTCAGTTTTTAAAAGATTCTCATGAAGCTGCAGCAGAAAGAAATTTTATATTGGGTGCCAAACTAGTAAGAGGCGCATATATGGAAAAAGAAAGGAACCGTGCAATAGAAAAAGGATACCCTTCACCCATACAAACCAATAAAGAAAACACTGATGCAGATTATAACGCGGCCGTTGAATTTTGTATTGAACATATAGATAAAATTGCAGTAATTGTAGCATCTCATAACGAATACAGCAATTTGTACACAACTCAACTGCTCGATAAAAAAGGCTTGCCACATAATCACCCACATGTTCACTTTTCTCAATTATATGGCATGAGTGATAATATTACTTTCAACCTGGCAAAATCTGGCTGCTCTGTAAGTAAATATTTGCCGTTTGGCCCCATAAGAGATGTTATTCCATACTTGATGCGTCGTGCACAGGAAAACAGTTCTGTATCTGGCCAAACAGGTAGAGAATTAACTCTGATAAAAAAGGAATTACTAAGGCGTAAAACTACATAGTGCTTCTACTATAGTGTTTTTACCATGAAAAATAAATGTGAAAACCGCAGGTTATCATCTTATTTAATATTCTATCTTTGATTAATACTTGATGTTAAACCGGCTCATAATTACTGCAATCCTGTACTTTTTTTCCTTTGTTTTACAAGCACAGGTTAGAAGTATGCCCGCTATTAAAACAACTCAAGTCATAAAAATTGACGGTAATCTGGATGAAGAAGTCTGGAAAAATGTTGAACCTGCATCAAACTTTATAACTATTTCCCCTGTTTTTGGCCAGGTATCGAAACGCAATACTAAAGTAAAAATAGTTTACGATAATGAAGCTGTTTACATTGGGGCCTACATGTACGATAACCCTGCTAACATACGCAAACAACTTACAGCACGTGATGTAGTTGACAGGCAGGATGTTGATATTTTTACTGTTGGGTTTGATACCTATCACGATAAACAAAATGCTTTTGTTTTTAAAGTATCAGCGGCTAATGTGCAGGTTGATATTAAAATTTCGCAAAGTGGTGTAAGCAATGGTGGGGTAGTGTATGATTATAGTTGGGATGCTGTTTGGGAAAGTAAAACAAGTATTAAGGAAGATGGATGGGTAGCAGAAATAAAAATACCGCTAAGTGCCATAAGGTTTTCAAAAAAAGATTTGCAGGACTGGGGAATTAATTTTGCACGTTTTACACGAAAAGAAAATGAAAACAGTATTTGGAATTCTATTAATCCAAATATAAGCGGCGAGTTAAACCAGTGGGGCTTATGGACAGGATTAAAAAATATTAAACCGCCTACCAGATTATCATTTTTACCATACTTATCAGGAGGTGTGCGCAGTTCTCCAACAGCAAAAGGAGATGTTACTGAATTTCTTAAAAGCGGAGGTATGGATGTAAAGTATGGTGTTAGCGAAGGCTTTACACTCGATATGACTTTGATTCCTGATTTTGCGCAGGTGCAAAGTGATAATGTTTATCTTAATCTTTCTCCTTTTGAAGTTAAATTTGATGATTACCGCCCATTTTTTACCGAAGGAACAGAATTGTTTAACAAAGCCGGCCTTTTTTATTCCAGAAGAATTGGCGGAGCGCCTGAACAGTCTTTCAATGTATTAAAAACATACGGTGACAGGATAGACTATCAGATTGAAAAAAATCCGGGTATAACCAGATTATATAATGCAACAAAGTTTTCGGGGCGAACAAAAGGTAACCTTGGCATTGGCGTTTTTAATGCTGTTACAGTACCAATGCATGCAAAAATAAAAAACCTTACTACTGGCGAGGATTCGAGTATTTTAACCGAACCGCTTACCAATTACAATATAATTGTGTTTGATCAGGCATTAAAAAACCGCTCGTCTGTAAGTTTTACAAACACAAATGTTTTACGAAAAGGGAACACTCGAAATGCGAATGTTAGCAGCCTGGATGTTTCCTTATTTGACAAGAATAATAAATACAATTTTTCTTACACCGGCAGGTTTAGCAGCATTTGGGGTAAACTGGTTAACAAAAACGGATTTACCACAGGAGCGGGATTTGGTAAAGTAAGTGGCATTATCCAATATAGAGCAGCTGTAAATATTGAAAGTGATAAGTATGATCCTAATGATTTGGGATATATTCAAAACAGTAATTCTGTTGAGTATAGTGGCAATGTAAACTACATAATGAATAAGCCAACAAGGCATTTTCTTAATCATAGTTACAAGCTTAGTTTTACAAACGGATATTTATACAAACCATATACCTGGTCATCTTTTAAGGTTAATGCAAGTGCGTTTTTTCTCTTTAAAAATTTCTGGGATGCTACTATTAGTTTTGAAAGCAGCCCGTTTTGGAATAAAGATTACTTTGTTCATACTGATGTTTACACCGGCTATTTTTTGCGTCGCACGCCCTACTATTATCTCGGTATTAACGGAAGCAGTGATAGCCGTAAAAAATTATTTGTAAGCTGGAAAATTGGGGGCGCTGAATCTCCATTACCAAACGACCCTTATTGGAATGGCAACCTGGGACTGCGCTATCGCTTCAGCGATAAATTTCAGTTAAGCACAAGTATGGATGTTGTACAGGATAAAGGAAACTGGGGCTGGGCTTATAAACTAAATGCTGATAAATCGCCGGTTATTGCACGTCGCAATGTAAAAACAAATACGTTTATTGTAAGCGGGCAGTATAACTTTACATCTAGAATGAATGTAAATATTCGTATGCGACACTACTGGTCGTTACTACAAAATACTAACTTTTACAATTTAAACCCTGATGGTTATTGGAGAGACACCAGCTTTTTTGCAAACGAAAATTTAAACTTCAACACCTTTAATGTTGATATGTTTTTTACCTGGGATTTTTTACCAGGCAGCAGGTTTACTATTGCCTGGAAAAATGCATTGGGCAGTAATGCAAACATAGATCCTTACAGCAATCTTTCTTATTTTAAAAACTTTGGCAGGTCGGTTAATAGTCCACACAGTAACGAGCTTACAGTTAAAGTTGTTTACTTTCTTGATTACTTGAAACTAAAAAAACGTAAGCATAATTAGTAGTTGTAACTGCATTTGTCTTCCCTAATAATATAAGATTAATAGATTTGGTTTTGATTTAACCCGCTATTTTTCTACTTTTAAAAAAAATACTACTTATGAACGAGGAAAAAACAACCGATGTTTTAAATTTTGATGAGAATAAGCCAAAGTTACCAACTGGTTTGAATGTACTTACTATCTTAACTTTTATTGGCTGTGCTATTCAGCTTCTTTTGTCATTATGGGGTTTTATATCTGCAAAAAAATCTTACGAAAATCTGGATAAACTTACCGCTCAAATGAATTCTGAAAACATGCCTGGCTGGGTAAAATCGATGATGGGCGATCCTGAAAAAATGATTAAGATGGTAACCAAATCTTACGAAAACAGGATACCAATTGTTTTGCTTTCTTTAGTTGCGATTGCACTTTGTTTTATTGGCGCATTGCAAATGCGAAAACTTAAAAAGCAAGGATTTTTGTTTTATACAATTGGCGAAGTGCTTCCTTTTTTAACTCAGATATTATTTATTGGAGCGTTTGCGTTGGCTGGTGCTACCACTTATATAAGCATAGCTATTACATTATTATTCATTTTCTTGTATGCAATGCAACGAAAAAATTTAGTTTACCCATAATTTAATACCATCTTGATTTAATAAATAGTCCAAAGGACTACGTTTAAATCTTAGATGGTATTATGCCAGCCTGTGCCGATTTTTCGGCAATAGAAAAGTTATTGGTCTAATTAGTATTTCACATCGGTATAAACCTAAACTTCAAGAGTAAAATCTGGGTTAAAAGTTAAACAAAAAAGCAGGCAATTACGCCTGCTTTTTTTATACTAAATGCTCTAATTTTTTATTCAAATTATACCACTTTTTATTTGCGATATAACTACCAAACTTTATTTGCCATACCATTCTGTATTTTTATTAAATACAAATGCTTGTTTTCAAAATAATCCGGTATGGCAACATTGTTCTGCAGTTTTACTGGTCTAAAAGTGTAGTCGCAAAATACTTTTGTGTCCTTTTCGTTTATACTATTCATAAAATTATCAGGATATTTTGTCAGCATTTTTGTAAACATATAAACCGATTCAAAACCTTTAAATGCCATATCGCTTGGCTTAGTTTTGTATTTTTTATTGTATGCTGTAGTTAATTTTTTACTAAATGCATCGTGTTTGTCAGTGTAAAACGGCGTTGTATAATAAACTGAAAAACTACCCATTGCTTTTTTGTTAAAAAGCGAAGCAAAATTATCCCAGTTGGGCATGCCTATAAGCTTTACAGGGTAGGTTTTATACAAATCCAGACAAGCCTTTGTTAAGTTACCAGCAAAGCCTTCGTCAAGGCTGCCGCCAATAATTACACTTGTACGATTACTATCTAATTTTGATTTAAGGAAAGTACTGGTTACTGCAGTCTCAAAATTGATTATCTCAATAGGTAGTAATGGTTTACCATCTTGCTCGTTCATCAATTTTATATAACTCTCCACCATATCCTCCTGTTTGCCTTTTTGGCGGCACAGGTAAATTTTATCTGTACCGTGGTTTTGAAGAATGTAGCTATAAATAGCATCGCAATGCGCTTTAAGCGTTGAATTCATAATTACCAAAAAAGGATTGCCGCTAATACCACCGTCGTTTGGGTAGGTTACAGAAATAAAAGGGATATTTTTCTGCAAAGCAAAATCGGCAAGTTGCTGATATTCTTCATCTCTTACGCTGCCAATTATTAGTTGAAGGCTATCGAGTTTTTTATTTAAAATCAGGTCCGAAACTTTTTCTTTGTAAGATTTGGTATCATACACACTTGCATCAATAAAATCTTCACCTGCTTGTAAGCTATCCAATGCAATTAAAGCACCCTGCACAAAATCAACCGCAGGTGCAATAAAACGGGGAACACCTGTTTTGTACCGGAATGTATTTTTTGTAAAAACAGAATCGAGATAAAGCGGCGCAAAAACCCCCACTTTATAAACTGGTGCCTTAACAGTTGTATCCGCCCCAACATTCTGGGCATTCAAGTTTGCAGAAGTGAAAACAGAAAACAAAAAAGAAAACCCCCAAATAAAATTCTTAATCATATGTGTATGTATATATCAAAAATGCACAAACTCTAATCCCCAATTCCCAATCCCTATATTCTAATTCCTAAATCCTAATCCCCATCATTCCCATTCTATTGTTGCTGGCGGTTTGCTGCTGATATCGTAAACCACTCTGTTAATACCTTTAACATTATTAATGATTTCATTACTAATGTCGGCTAAAAAGCTGTAAGGTAAATGCGCCCAGTCTGCCGTCATACCATCTACTGATGTAACTGCTCTTAACGCTACCGTAAATTCATACGTTCTTTCATCGCCCATTACACCAACACTCTTCACCGGTAACAAGATAGTGCCAGCCTGCCAAACGGTTGCATATAAATTATGTTTTTTTAATCCATTAATATATATAGCGTCAGCATCTTGCAATAATCGTACCCTTTCTTCAGTAACTTCTCCTAAAATTCTAATACCCAAACCCGGTCCTGGAAAAGGGTGACGAAAAAGCATGTCGTGCGGTATGCCTAGCTCCAGTCCCACTTTTCTAACTTCGTCTTTAAATAAAGAACGAAGCGGTTCAACCAAACCTAATTTCATTTCATCCGGCAATCCGCCAACATTATGGTGAGATTTTATAGTTGCCGAAGGTCCATGTACTGATAGCGACTCAATTACATCAGGATATATAGTGCCTTGCCCCAATAACTCAACGCCCTCAATTTTATGAGCTTCCTGGTCAAAAATTTCAATAAAACCACCACCGATTGCTTTGCGCTTTTCCTCTGGGTCAGTTTTACCAGCCAGTTTTTTATAAAAATGTTCTTTAGCGTCTATGCCGGTTACATTCAGCCCTATATTATTATAAGTTTCCAGTACTTCCTCAAATTCGTTTTTGCGGAGAACACCATTATCAACAAAAATTCCAAAAAGGTTTTTGCCAATTGCTTTGTGTATTAATGTAGCGGCCACGGTGCTGTCTACACCGCCGCTTAAACCCATAATTACTTTTTTATCGCCTATTTGCTTTTTAAGCGCTTCAACGGTGTCGGTTATAAAGTGTGCTGGCGTCCAATCTTGGCCACAGCCACAAATATTCACCAAAAAGTTTTTAATAATGGTTTTGCCTTCGGCAGAATGATAAACTTCCGGATGAAACTGCAAACCGTATAATGGTTGCTCGTTGT
>JBBQPX010000100.1:0-9147 GCA_038216775.1 Chitinophagales bacterium | reverse complement strand
GTAAGCCTAACGAGCTGAAAGTGAAAGGAAGTGCTGCCATTAGTGATGCTAAAGGCTTGTACTTTATAAACCCAACCGGCGAAGACAAGGACAAACCAACTCAAATATGGACACAGGGCGAAACAGAAGCCAACAGCGCCTGGATGCCTACAATTGATAAGCCGAATCAGAAAACTACGGAAGAGATTTACATGACCGTTCCCTCTAAATACATAACGCTTAGCAACGGCCTTTTAATGAGCCAGAAGAAAAATGCTGACGGAACAAGAACTGATTATTGGAAAATGGACTTACCGCATGCCCCCTACTTATTTTTTATGGGAGTAGGTGAATATTCAGTTACAAAAGACAGTTACAAAGGCAAAGAGGTTAGTTACTACGTAGAAAAAGAATACGCTCCTGTTGCCCGTGCCATTTTTGGCCATACACCTGAAATGATTAAGTTTTTCTCTGAAAAATTAGGTGTTGATTTTCCTTGGCAGAAATATGCGCAGATTGTGGGCCGTGATTATGTGAGTGGCGCTATGGAGAATACTACTGCTACTTTACATCAGGAAAGTGCTTATCAAAATGCAAGAGAACTTACTGACGGTATTGGTTGGGAAAGCACTATTGCACACGAACTTTTTCACCAATGGTTTGGTGACCTGGTTACTGCGGAAAGCTGGAGCCATATTACTGTAAACGAAAGTTTTGCAAATTACAGCGAAACACTTTGGGATGAATATAAAAACGGTAAAGATGCAGGCGATATGCAGAACTACAATGACATGCAAGGTTACTTGCAGGGGCCGGGCAATCCTTCAAAAGATCTTGTACGTTTTCATTATGCTGATAAAGAAGATGTATTTGATGGCGTCAGCTACAATAAAGGCGGACGCATTTTACATATGCTTCGCAACTATGTTGGCGACGATGCATTCTTTAAATCTCTAAATAATTACCTGACCACCAATAAATTTAAAGCTGGTGAAGCCGGCCTGTTACGTTTATCGTTTGAAGAAGTTACTGGTAAGGATATGAACTGGTACTGGAACCAATGGTATTATGGAAGCGGCCACCCAACCGTAAAAATTGATTACAATTATGATGATGCTACCGGCAAAGCGATGGTTATTATTGAGCAAACACAAAAAACGGACAAAGTTTTCCGTTTGCCGCTTGCCATTGATGTTTACAATGGTGCTGCTAAAAAAAGATACAATGTTTGGGTAGAGAATAAAATTGACACTTTTAGTTTTAACTATTCACAAAAACCAACACTTATTAATGTAGATGCTGATAAAGTAATGTTATGGGTTAAAACTGATAACAAAACTGAAGAAAACTACATTAACCAGATGAAATTTGCGCCTAACTATTTAGACCGTAAGGAAGCACTTGATTATTTTGCTAAAAAGAATATGCCTGAATTGCAGCTTGGCTTAACTGATAAATTTGCACCACTTAGAAGAAGCACTATTACAAAGCTGGAAGCTTCTAAAATTGCTGAAGACCCTAAAGTTGTTGCAGCCATTGAGAAGATTGCTAACGCTGAGAAAGACAGAAAAACTAAAGCTGCAGCCATATCTTACCTGGCAAAAACAAGTGATGTTAAATACAAGTCGCTTTACGATAAAAACATTAACGACAGCAGCTATTCTGTTGCTGGTGCAGCTTTAGAAGGCTTAATTGGTTTAGACCCTGCAAAAGGTTATGAGCTGGCAAAAAAATACAGCAGCGATGCCAAAGGCAACTTAGGCGAAGTGGTAAATGAAATACTTATTAAAGAAGGTACTGAGGCTGACTTTGATTTTATTGCAAAACGCTTTGACGAAATGCCATTAAGCCAGGAAAAAGTACAGGCCGTTGGTACTTTTGCTTTATACCTTGAGAAAGTGAAAAATCTTGCCAATGTTAAAAAAGGCATTGATATTATTATCAAATTAAGAAACCAGGTTCCGGAGCAATACCGTGGCTTTGTTGACCCGATGATTATGGGCGGATTGAATAAATTAGGAAAATCTAAAGGAACTGAAATTGAGGATTATATTACTAATGGGATGAAGTAATAAAATAAACACAAGTATTAAAAATGCCCTCCAATTTGTTGGGGGGCATTTTTAATTTAATACATTTTTGCTATTGTTTTATTTTTTAGATTTTAGGCTTGTTAACTTACCAACTTCCACTTGCACCTCCGCCACCAAAGCTTCCACCACCAAAACCGCCAAAGCCACCGGAACTTCCTCCACCGCTGCCCCCACTCCAGCCGCCGCCACTTCCACTGTTTCCAATCATATTTCCTATTGTCCATGCAGCAAAACCGCGGCGGCTCATAAACGAACCTCCACCCCCGCCTCGGCCATTGGCTATAGCAAGAAAAATAACTATGATAATAATCAGAAAAACAATTCGCCCTAAAGAACCTCCTCCACTCTTTTGATTATACCCTGCAGGCGCAGTGTACTCTCCTTTAACGGCTTGTATAATGGCATCTGTACCTTCTTCAATACCACGGTAGTAATCATCACCCTTAAAATTGGGCACGATTATCTGCTCAATTATTTGTTTAGAGGTTAAATCCGGCAATGCTCCTTCTAAGCCATAACCTGTTGCAATGTTTAGCTTGCGATCATTTTTAGCTATTAGCAAAATAATGCCGTTATTATTTTGCTTTCCGCCAACTCCCCATGCCCTGCCCAGTTCAATATTATAATCTGCAACATCTTTACCACTAAGTGTAGGTATAATAACCACTGCAATCTGTGTAGAACTACTGTCATCAAATGCAACCAACTTGGTTTCTAAAGCTTGCTTTTGATCTGCGGTTAATGTATTGGTAAAATCGTTTACAAGCGTTGTTGGCTTTTGTTTTAATAACTGGTCCGGATCAAAACTATTCTGACCAAAAGACACAAACGAAACGAATAGTAAGATAAATATGGAAAGGATTTTTTTCATAAGCCCCTATCCCCAGAGGGGGATTTTATATTTTTTAGTATTAACTGATTCTTATTTAAAGTAGAAATCATTGTTATTTTCCAAACACAATTTCATCTGGTAATTCATTTTTATCTTCGGTTACTACGTATGGGAATTTTTCTTTTAAGGTTTGCCCTATTTGCGTAATACATTGCTCAATGCCATTGCTCACATTTTCTTTTGTAAACTGGCTAAGCATATTTTTCACGGCTTCGTTCCAGTAATCCGCACCTGCTTTTTGATATATACCTTCATCGGCAAATAAAGCAAGTTGCTGGTCTTTCATGGCAACGTACAGCAGCACTGCATTGCGGTGTTCTGTTTCCTGCATTTTTAATTTAAAGAAAATTTCAGACGCACGGTCAATTGCATCAACGTAGCTGTTTTTACTTTCTACATATACACGTATTTCTCCGCTTGTTTCTGTTTCGGCTTTACGAATAGCTCCAACTATCTGCGCTTTATCTTCCGGAGAAAAAAATTCTTTCTTTTTAAAAAGTGGAAATATGCCCATTAAAATTTTATTTCTGTTGTTTTATCGGCTCCAGCATCAGACTTAAAACCTGTTTTTTCAGCAAAGCCGAACATTCCCGCAAAAAGTTTTGTCGGGAATGTTCGCACTGAATTATTATAGTTATTTATTGCTTCATTAAAATCTTTCCGGGCAATTTTAATCCTCCGTTCTGTTCCTTCAAGTTGTGTTTGTAAACCCAGGTACGCCTCCGAACCTTTTAATGTTGGATATTTCTCAACCCTTATAATCATTCGGTTAGTTGCACCCGCTAACGCATTTTGAGCATCGGCCTGCTTGTTAAATTCCTCGGCAGTAACATTACTTGCACCAATAGTAATAGATGCAGCTTTGCTTCTTGCTTCAGCAATCTGTTCAAGCGTGTTTTTTTCGAAATCTGAAACACCTTTAACAACATTTACAAGGTTAGGAATAAGATCTAGCCTGCGCTGGTAAGCATTTTGAATTTCATTAGCCTGCAGGTTAACCTTTTCATCTTTTTTAACCAATGAATTATAGGTTGACACAAGATAGATCGCCATAACAACCAAGACTGCCCCGATTATTAGCCCGGTACTTCTTTTTTTGTTCATTATTTCTTCTTGTTCAAATCATCAAAATTCACATCAACTTTCTTTTCTGCACCAGCATCTGCTTTAAAGCCTTCTTTAGCGCTAAAGCCTAAGATGCCCGCCAGCAGGTTCATAGGGAAAGTTCTCACTTTGACATTGTAAGTATTAACTGCATCATTAAATACTTTTCTCGAATTTTTTACATTGTTTTCAATACCTTCCAATTGACCTTGCAGTTGGGTAAAGTTTGCAGTTGCCTTTAGATCAGGATAGTTTTCAACTACAGCAAGTAAACGGCTTAATGCACCGCTCATCTGGCTTTGTGCAGCCTGAAATTCAGCAATTTTTTCTGGTGTAAGATTATCAGCATTAATATTTACGCTGGTGGCTTTTGCTCTTGCTTCAACAAGTGCTGTTAAAGTATTTTGCTCAAAATTAGCCGCACCTTTAACTGTATTTACCAGGTTACCAACTAAATCTGAACGGTTTTGATATTCAGTTTCTACGTTGTTCCAGGCTTTTTTTACATTTTCATCCTGTTTTACAATGCCGTTGTATCCATTGCAGCCCATAAAAACTACTATGGCAGCAATGCCTAAAATGACCCATAATCCAATACTTTTCATACTTAAAGTTTTTGATTGTTTAAGTGCTAAAGTAGAACATTTTATCAATATTAAAGAGCATAATTTGTGTAGCGCCCTTTACAGTTCGTGAATGGTAATTATGATTTTGTATGGGGCGGTTTCGTAGCTGTCAAAACATGGAAAGAATTTGTAAAGCTTAGACCCTTGGCGTTATTTGTATGAGAATCGGCTCTTTATTTTTTGAGCAGCTTTATACAACTATAAGCAGAGGAGTAAAATATTAATTTCAAAGATGTGAGGGTTTAGCTAAAATCCATTTTATTGATGTAAGGATGCTATCAGCCCTTGAAGTAAATAGAGATGCCGGCAATTTGTTGCCGGCATCTCTATTTTAATAATTGTAGCTTGTCACTCCTTTATCGCTGCAATACCAGGCAAAACTTTACCCTCAAAATATTCCAGCATGGCACCACCGCCCGTGCTTACGTAACTTACTTTATCGGCTAAATTAAATTTATTTACTGCAGCTACACTATCGCCGCCGCCAACTAAACTAAATGCGCCATGGGCTGTTGCTTCTGCTACAGATTCAGCAACCGTTTTTGTACCGTTTTGAAATTTTTCCATTTCAAAAACTCCCATTGGGCCGTTCCATAAAATAGTTTTTGATTTCCCGATTATTTCATTAAAAATACCGCAGGCTTTCGGGCCAATATCCAATCCCATCCAGCCATCAGGTATTGCGTCGCTTGGGCGCACTTCGGTATTTGCATCTGCTGCAAATTTATCGGCAATTACTGAATCTTCGGGTAAATGAATGCTTACATTTTTTTGTTTGGCTTTTTCTAAAATATCCAAAGCGGTTTGTAAACGGTCATCTTCACAAAGAGAACCACCAATTTTACCGCCTCTTGCTTTTAAGAAAGTATAAGCCATACCACCACCAATAATGATGTCTGTTGCACGCTCCAGCAAATTTTCGATAATTAAAATTTTATCTGAAACCTTTGCCCCGCCTATTATAGCGCAGAAAGGTTTTTCTGCTTCGTGCAGTACTTTTTCTGCACTGCTTACTTCGCTGTTCATCAGCAAACCAAACATTCTTTTATCCGCAGGAAAAAACTTTGCAATTACAGCCGTAGAAGCATGCGCCCTGTGTGCCGTGCCAAAGGCATCATTTACATACACATCGCCAAGTTTGCATAATTTTTGTGCAAAAGCTTCGTCGCCAGCTTCCTCTTCTTTGTGAAAACGAAGATTTTCCAAAAGCAACACTTCTCCCTTGCGAAGCATAGAAGCCGTAAGCCCTGCCTGCGAACCAACACAATCATCAGCAAAAAATACCCTTGTGCTTGCATCGCCAACTGCAGGGTTGGTAATGCCTTTGTTTAGCAATTTATACAGCGGATTTACCAAATGCTTTAAAGAATATTTATCCTCGGGCCCATCCTTCGGGCGCCCCAAGTGACTCATTAAAATAACGCTGCCGCCATCTGCCAGTATTTTTTTTATGGTAGGGATGGTAGCCGTCATGCGGGTATCGTCGGTAATATTAAAGTCCGCATCCAGCGGAACATTAAAATCAACACGAACAAGGGCTTTGTGGCCGGCGAAGTTAAAATCTGAAAATTTACTCATACCCCTGTCCCCTAAAGGGGAACTTAGTTTTAAAGATTATTAAATAAATAAAGCTTCCATCATTTTGGAAGCTTTAAATTGAAGACGTTTTAAAAAGAACTTATTTTGAAAGAGCACAACAAAATCCAAATACTATTAGGATTCATTAAAGATAAGTAGTCTGTTCTGTAAAAAAACAAAACATAATCTTTGCTGTCACTCTCCTCCATAAGTTCCCCCTTCAGGGGGCGGAGGGGGTTGTTATTTTATCAACCCTGCAAAATGATGCACTGTACGCACCAGTTGCGATACATAGCTCATTTCATTATCGTACCAGCTAACGGTTTTAACCATTTGCTTATCGCCCATGGTCATCACTTTAGTTTGCGTTGCGTCAAATAATGAACCAAAGTGAATACCTATAACATCGGTGCTCACTATTTCATCTTCGTTGTAACCGAAGCTATCATTGCTGGCCGCTTTCATGGCAGCATTAACTTCTTCAACCGTAACTGTTTTATCTAAAATTGAATATAATTCAGTAACAGAACCAGTAATTACAGGCACCCTTTGTGCGCCACCATCTAACTTACCTTTTAACTCTGGTAACACCAAGCCTATTGCTTTAGCAGCACCAGTGCTGTTAGGCACAATGTTGGCAGCAGCAGCTCTTGCTCTTCTTAAATCACCCTTTGGATGCGGTGCATCAAGTGTATTCTGGTCGTTAGTATAAGCATGGATAGTGCTCATAATACCGGTAACAATACCAAAATTATCATTAAGCGTTTTAGCCATTGGAGCCAAACAGTTGGTAGTGCAACTTGCACAACTAATAATCGTTTCTGTACCGTCTAAAATAGCATGGTTAACATTAAAAACGATGGTTTTTAAATCACCGGTTGCAGGCGCAGAAATAACTACTCTTTTAGCACCCGCTGTTATGTGAGCCGCAGCTTTATCTTTATCCGTAAAGAAACCTGTACACTCAATTACCACATCAACATCGTGCGATGCCCAAGGAATTTGTGCAGGATCTTTTTGTGCATATATTTTAATATCATCTCCATTAACTACAATTGAATTGTCGGTAGCCTTTACATCCTGGCCAAAACGACCCTGTGCGCTATCATACTTTAATAAATGCGCCAGCACTGCGGGGCTGGTTAAATCATTAATGGCAACTACATCAATACCCTTCATATCATATATCTGGCGAAAAACCAACCGGCCTATGCGGCCAAACCCGTTAATAGCAACTTTTACTGTACTCATATCTTTATTAATTTAAAATTGAAGTGCAAATTTACGAATATGCAGTAGATATTTAAAGAGAATGTTTTTAATTATAATTAAAGGTTTTTTAATTGCTGTAGTTCAATACCATCAAAGGTTTCAATAATAACCCTGACTAACTTGACCCAATTTTATCAATTGTTTTCTTATTTTATTTGGCTGAAAAACCGCCACATCCTATCTTTGCCGTCCTTAAACAGGAAACGCCGCGGTGGTCAAGGGGTTAAGACGCCTCCCTTTCACGGAGGAATCACGGGTTCGAATCCCGTACGTGGTACGAAAAAAGCCTTTCAGAAATGAGAGGCCTTTTTAATTTGGGGCTGTTGGCAGCGGTAATTCTTTTCAGCATTAGTTCCGGCTTTTTGTTGCAAGTACGGCACAAAGCCAACGCACAAACCTTCACCGGGCTTTCCACGTCAATCCGGCAGCCATTGGGCAGTGACGCTATTTTGAGCTTTTTTATGCAATTCTAACTCAACAGAGCTACAAAAAAAGCCCTCCATTTATGAAAGGCTTTTCAGGCAAAAATTTGATGGTATTACTTACCGGTTACATCAAACTTTTTAAAAATAGTTTTTACGCTTCGGTCAATCTCTTTCCCCGTAATATTTCGGTTGTTTACTTCACTTGTTGTCCACCCCTGCCAAACAGTTTTGTCCGTTTTGCTGTCTATCATAGTAATGGTAACAGTACCTTCTTTTACAGTAGTTGAATAACTATCATAACCCACAAATTGAGAAGGATAATAAAAAATATGAATCCTTCCTGTGCGCCTGCTGTAGTAGCTGCGGGTGTAAGATTGAGAGTAAACAGGGTCCTGCTGCTGAACCTCATTTTTTTCAACCAGTAGTTCGTAGTTCACCAAAACATCTGGATTGTGTTTTACCTGTCGCCATCCTTTTTTCTGCAACTCTGCATCTACTGCATTACGAACATTTGTTTCAACAAGATCATTGTTTTGATTTTTTTTCTTGCCGTCTTTATCTACCCAGGAATATGTCTGGTATTTTGTAAAATCGGTGTTAGCATCTTTTTCTACATGTGCCGTGCTGGAACAGCCGGCAAAAAGCAACACAGCGAAAACTGCAATTGCTCCATTAAATATTTTCGTTTTCATAATTGAAATATTTTAAGTTAAAAATTTTGACTTTCATTCATTTAATGTTCAAAAACTGTGCTTAGTTTAAAACCTGATTTGTGAAAGTTTACTAAAACAATAACTTTATGTTTTACAAAAAATAAACGGTAAATAAATTAGAATGGTTTGTTAAAACAATACTGCATAATAGACATAAATAGTGTTATTTATGTGAAAAAAGCTGCCAAATACTCATCGTAAATTTTGCTTCCCGGCATTTAGATTATTTGCTAAACCTGACACATAAAATTCCATTCATAAGGATGAAATGAGGTAAAATTTACCCGCTATTACCAATTGAAATATACAAGGCATTATTGAAAATGATTTTTATACAAAGCTTTCGTATTTTGCAGTAAATAAAAACATACAAAATGTCAATATACTGGACCGGCGTTTTTCCTGCCCTTACTACAAAATTTACGGCAGATGATAAACTGGATTTCCCCTTATTTGAGAAAAATT
>JBBQPX010000099.1:0-9153 GCA_038216775.1 Chitinophagales bacterium | reverse complement strand
GATCGTAGTGCTATAAATATAATGTGGCCTTATATTTATAAGGATTTTGGTATTGCCGATGTTGATAGTAAAAATGCGCTGGCGTTACTTACTACTTTTTTTATGATTGCGTATGCCATTGGCCAAACGGTTATGGGGCGGGTGATGGATAAGATAGGCACCAAGCTTGGTATGGTTGTTTCAATCGTAGTTTGGAGTATCTCGATTGCACTGCATTCTATAGCAAAAGCAATTTCGTCATTCAGTGTTTTTCGTTTTTTTCTGGGGCTTGGCGAGGCGGGTAACTGGCCGGGAGCAACCAAAAGTAATGCAGAATGGTTTCCACCAAAAGAGCGTGCTGTGGCACAGGGGATTTTTGGTGCGGGTGCATCACTTGGCTCGGTAATAAGTGCGCCAATTATAGCTGCTTTATATTTGTCAATTGGGTGGCAGGGTACGTTTGCAGGTATTGCAGTTTTGGGGTTGCTGTGGATTGTGCCATGGCTTATCATAAATAAAACAACACCCGATAAACATCCATGGATTACTAAAGAAGAACAGGATTATATTCTCGACAAGCCAATTGCTACAAGTAACGAAGCTGTAAAAAAAGTGGAGACGAAAGTATATACCTGGAGAGAGCTTCTGAAGTTTAAAGCTACATGGGGTATTATTGCATCTCGGTTTTTTATCGATCCATCCTGGTGGCTTTTTGTAACCTGGATGCCTACATTTTTAAAAGAGCAGTACTCGTTTGATATGAAGCAAATAGGAGCCTTTGCTTGGTTTCCATATTTACTGGCCGCAATAGGAGGGATACTTGGCGGTGTTTATTCATCAAAACAAATTAAGAAAGGTGTTGATGCTGTTGTAGCCAGAAAAAAGGCCATTACCATTGGTTGTGTTATTATGCTGCTGTCACTTGTTACGATTGTATTTATGCTCGACCACCTAAAAGATTTACCCGAAGTAGCCATCGGCCTTATCGGTATTAGCTTGTTCGGTTTTCAGTTTTTGATAAATAATATACAAACGCTGCCATCAGATTATTTTAACGGAAAAAATGTAGGTACTGTTTCCGGAATGAGCGGTACCGCTGCCGTTTTAGGAGTTTTAATTACAACCTGGATGGTGCCTGTACTTACAAAAACGGGTTACGTATCATTCTTTGTTCTTGGTGCCGTGCTTGTTCCATTAGCCTGGGCTTCTTTAAAAGTATTTGGAAAAAAGGAAGAGATATAATAAATACCAGCCAATAAAAATCATGAGTGCTATAAATTGCAATTCGGTACTACGAAAAAACTAAGTTTTCTGGACCGCTGTTTAACGCTATGGATTTTTCTTGCAATGTTTGTATTTAAGCTTCCCCAAAGTTCGGCCATTTAGAAGTTGACAAAATTGTTAACTTTAAAAATAAGGCCGATTTATGAAAAAGACAATGTAATAGGATATTTTTTTGCATACTTATTTTTAATGCAGGGGTTATGGCAGGATATCAAAGCTCTTAGTGGGTCGGAAATTTACGTAAGGGTTTTAAGGTTTTAAACATCATTCTTAAAATTAAAGTTGGATTAATTTAATCACAGGTATACCAATTTTAGCATTAGTATCGCTGGCTTGACCTCATGATATATCCTATCTTTTACAAGAATTTCACCAATTAATTCGTAGAGATAAAACAACAAGTTACAAATCCGTAAACCTGATAAAGTCCTGCACAATTTGATTAGATAATTTTACTTTTCCCGATACAGTTAAAAACCCTCTTTTGAGGGTTTTTAAGTGCAAATGCGGATTTTTTTAGTAGTTGATTCATATTTGCCGCGGCGAACGGCAGTTCAAGTCTGCTCCCGGTAAAATTAAGAAAGCCCCTATAAATGGGCTTTCTTAATTTTACCAATTCTTATTCTTTTTAATTTGTAGCAAATTCAACTTTTATTTTTTGCAGCTAATTGTCTTCATTGGGTATAACCTTCTTCCTCAATTTTATATTGAGCATTTCAACAACCAGCGAAAAAAACAGGCAGGAATAAATAATACTTTTGCTTATTTCCTGGTGCAGTCCACTCGCAATAAGCACTACGCCAATTACTACCAGAAATGACAAGGCGAGCATTTGGAGTGTTGGATGAGCATTAATGATTTTTGTTACCGGGCCAGCAAAAATCATCATAATCCCGATAGATACAATTACTGCAATGATCATGATGATAACGTTTTCTACCAGGCCGATTGCTGTAAGAATGGAGTCGAATGAAAACACAGCATCTACCATTACAATTTGAAAAATAACGGCACCAAATCCTATCGTCTTTTTCCCTTTTTTAAATTCCTGTTTAGCATCATTTTGAAATTTGTGGTGAATTTCCATAGTGCTTTTTGCAATTAGAAAAATACCGCCTGCAATCAGAATAATATCTTTGTAACTAAGTGGTATAGCTTTATCTGTGAGTGCTTCAATAGCCGGAATAGTAAAAACCGGATCTTTTAATCCTATAATCCAACTGATACAAAGCAATAATCCAATTCGAAAAACCATAGCGAGTATTAACCCAATATTACGTGCTCTGCGCTGCTTTTCTACAGGTAATTTGCCTGCAACAATGGAAATGAAAATGACATTATCAATTCCTAAAACAATTTCAAGAAAAGTAAGCGTAAGCAGACTGATCCAGATAGCTGGGTTTGCAAAGTCTGGTGTAATAAAATCCATAAAAATATTTTAATGTTTTTAAAAATTAGCTGAAGGAGCAATTGTTTTCTTTTTATTTCCAATTAATAATTTGATTAGTACCGGAGCTGTCGTTATGAAAACAATACCAAGAATGATTTTTTCAAGATTAGCTTTTACCCATGTACTCTCGCCCAATAAAAAACCAGCAGTTACAATACTTGCGGCCCATAAAAAGCTTCCTGCAACATTATACATGGCAAATTTTTTCTTATCCATTTTAACTATGCCTGCCACTATGGGGGCAAATGTACGCACGATAGGAAGAAACCTTGCCAAAACAATGGCATTGCCTCCTTTTTTATCATAAAACTCTTTGGCTTGAATAAGATATTTTTTCTTGAACAGCCAGTTGTCCTTACGTTGAAAAAGAATCCCATCCGATTTTCTCCAAAAACAATATCCAACAACGTTGCCAATAACGCCGGCTGCAGTAATTAACATTACCCAATATAAAAGGTTTAATATGGGAACACTTAATGGCGCCAATGTATTTGCAATTACCATTCCTGCTATAAACAACAGGGAATCGCCTGGAAGAAAGAATCCGAAAAAAAATCCAGTTTCTATAAAAACAATCAATACTACGAAATACAATCCGCCATGTTGCATTATCCATTCAGGATTAGTAAGATTTGAAAAAAAATCTATAAAAGTTTGCATAAAAATGATAATTATAATGGTGAATATTTTAATGAAAAGGATAAGCGTAAAAACACCTGCTCCTTCATCAGCAAAATGATGATGATTAATGAAAAAATAGCACTAAGAAATTAAAATAATTTGTGCAGGGAAAGGAAAGTGTAATAGGCTGGCGTTACTACAAAGGAGGAAGATGCAGAGTAATGATCAGATGCTAAAGTATCTATATTACCAGATAATAATGAACTATAACCTGATGATGTTGTATGCGGATTGACGCTACGCTTAGATCTTATTGAAAAATGATATTCTTGTACTTCTGAATAATTGAAACGGTTATTTTCTTCAGTATCTTGGGTATTGTGATTTTGCGCCAAATTTCCTGGCGAGTCGGAATATTTGTTAGTTTCTGCGGAAGCATTCACAAATGGAACTACCGTAAGAAAAAGCTGTAGAAAAAACAATACAAACACACCCATCTGCTTGTAGTTGGATAAAATATGTTTCTTCTTGAACATTGACAATTTCAGATAATTTGCTGGCAAAAATAGCTGTAAAGTGTGAAGTCAAATGTTATAATTTCGATAATTATAACAAAATCCGTCAACAGTAACAGCCGAAGTCAATTAGCTTCAGCCCCTGAATTTCTGGAGTTTATACTAATTTTGAAAAATCCTGTTACTAAACGACAGTATTTTTTTGGGCGGTGTCCCTTTTAATTTTATATAAGGATGACTTATTATTTTTACTTAGCCTGTATTTTTATGATTTTATCTTTCCTATTGCAATTTTAACGTCAGCACATCCAACCGGGTTGAACATTTTTGTAAATGTTACATCATTCCGGTTTTTAAATCCACAAACCTTCTTTTTATTAATTGTAACTTTATTTGGAACTTATTTATCATCTTGTAATCAAGACAAAAAAAGGTTATGATGTAGCAATATATTTGGGGTTATTAAATTCACCTGCGTATATTTTTTAAAATTAAATTTAATGAAGAGCAGTTAAAAATGAAACAAAAAAATAAAAACATATGGACCATCGGCCATTCCACACGCTCCTTCGAAGAATTTTTAACTATGTTGCAATCATTTAATATTGAGTTAATTGCAGACATCAGGAGCTTTCCCGGCTCACGAAAATTCCCTCAATTCAATAAAGAAGCGCTGGAAATTTCATTGCCACAGAACAACATAAAATATGTTCATATAAAAAATCTTGGCGGAAGAAGAAAAACCAATCCCGACTCAAAAAATACAGCTTGGCGGCATGTTGCCTTCCGTAGCTATGCGGATTATATGGAGACAGACTCTTTTACAAATGGAATAAATGAATTGGAGAAACTTGCAATAAAGCAGCGGGTAGCATACATGTGCTCGGAAGCAGTGTGGTGGCGCTGTCACCGGTCTATGGTTTCAGATTATTTAAAATTAAACGGCTGGACGGTACAGCATATTATGGGCATCGGAAAAGAAACAGAACATCCTTATACAGCGCCAGCAAAAATTGTAAATGGGGAATTAAATTATGAAAAGGAATTAGATGGTGATTAACACTGTTTATTTATTTTTAAATTTCTAACAATCAATTATAATAGAAAGGCTGTAAGGCTGTGATTGTATTGTATTATGAATAAATTTTTAGAGGAAATTCGTAAATGTCAGGTTTGTAAAGAACATTTGCCATTAGGCCCAAGGCCGGTTGTGCAATTAAGTCCCTTTTCAAAAATTATAATTATTGGCCAGGCTCCGGGCAGGCGTGTTCATGAAACAGGAATTCCTTGGAATGATGCCAGTGGAAAAAAATTAAGAGAGTGGTTGAATGTGGACGAATCAACTTTTTATAACCCTGCAATTTTCTCAATCGTGCCAATGGCTTTTTGTTATCCGGGAAAAGGTATTTCGGGAGATCTTGCGCCCAGGCCTGAATGTGCTCCGTTATGGCATCCGGAAGTATTTAAATTTTTTAGTAAAAAGCCACTCGTTTTATTAATAGGCCAGTATGCCCAACGTTATTATTTAAAAAAAGACTTCAAAGGAAGCCTCACAGAAACAGTAAAGTTCTACCATAATTTCCTCCCCGATTATTTTCCTTTGCCACACCCATCTCCCCGTAATCAAAACTGGTTAAAAATCAATCCATGGTTTAACGAAGCTGTGATTCCAGAATTACAAAAAAGGGTTAACAATATTATTTCTCCGTAAGTAGATTAGCCTTAAAAGAGTTTATGTTTGAACTCCTTATTGTATTGGCTTTTATAAGTTTGCTGTGTTGGCCGTGACCGCACTTAAGCTTATTGATAAATGCAGTAAAAGGCTGGGATTTTAAATATAAACAAAAAAGCCCTTTGATTATATTTCCATGGATTTGTTTTCTACAATCAACATTTAATGAAGCATATTTTCCTTTTGAAAAATGTGTGTCACATTTATGTAAATAAAAGTATTTAAATACTTTTATTATAAACTTATACCTATCTTTGCAGTATAAGTAAAAATTTAAAACAAATTACATGAACACAATGACAGAAAATATCCTCAATGTAACCTTGCTGGAGCCAAGGCAAAAGCATCCAACAATTTTTGTTCGTTTTGATGAATTAAACGAAGGCGAAAGCTTAACTATTCACAACGATCATGACCCCAAACCCTTGTATTATCAGCTGTTAGGCGAAAGGGGAAATATTTTTGTATGGGAATACCTGGAGCAAGGGCCAGAATGGTGGAAAGTAAAAATATCTAAACGTATGAGTGGAGAAGATGAAGAAACGCTTGGGCAAATTGCTGTAAAGGATTTGCGTAAAGCAGAAGTGTTTAAAAAATATGGACTGGATTTCTGCTGCGGGGGGAAAAAAACTGTGAAAGAAGCTTGTGCTGAAAAAGGATTGGATGTAACCAAGGTGGAACAAGAGTTACAGCAGGCTGATAAAGCGCTTAGTTCCCGTCCGATTCCTTACAACGAATGGTCGCTGGATTTTTTAGCTGATTATATTGTAAACACCCACCACAGTTATGTTAAGAAAGCATTACCTGAATTGGTGGCCTACGCTACTAAGGTTGCCAGTGTGCATGGTCAGCAACACGCTGAATTATACACAATTAAAAGTCTGGTAGATGATGTAAATGCTGAACTATCTGGCCATATGGTAAAAGAAGAAAAAGTGTTGTTCCCTTACATCAAAGCATTGGTATCGGCCAAAGCGAACGAACAAGTTCCACAGGCCACACAATTTGGTACCGTTCAAAATCCAATAAATATGATGGAAATGGAACATGAACTGGTTGGCAAAAACCTGGATGATATAAGAGTGTTATCAAAGAATTATACTGTACCCGCGGACGGTTGTGCTTCTTACAGTTTATTGTATAAAATGCTGGATGAGTTTGAAAATGATCTGCATTTGCACGTTCACCTGGAAAACAATATCTTGTTTCCTAAAGCACTGGACTTAGAAAAAAACTAAATTTTAATCTTATTCTTTAAGGATAATGTGATAGTTTAAAACATACAGAGATGGATAATTCAACAACACCAATTAAACGCAGCGAGGCGCTTATACAATTTTCAAGGGAACATCATTTTGGATTGTTATTGGTTTGGAAAATAAGACAGGGTTTAAAAAATAATATAGAACCTCGCCGGATAAGCAGCTACACTGTTTTTTTCTTTGAGAAAGAGTTAACAGCACATTTTAAAGAAGAAGAAAAAGATCTGTTTGTAAAACTTGCTGTTGACGATCCTTTACGTAAGCAGGCTTTTGAAGAACATAAGCGTATTTACGAACTGATTGCCGGTCTGCAGCAAGACTCAACAAATACAACATTGCTTACGCAGTTTGCAGATGCGCTGGACGGGCATATTAGATTTGAAGAAAGAACGCTGTTTAATCATTTACAGCAACACTTGTCTGAAGATGAATTAAATAAGCTTGAAGAAGGTCACAGCAAAAGGGAAGGTAATGTTGATGATAAATGGGAAGACCATTTCTGGCTTAACAAATAAAATAACTCACTTATTAAGTTATTAAAATTAAAAAATGATACAATCAAATAAACTAGTAAAACAAATAGCTGTGTTTATGCTTACGGCAGGTTTTTTAATTGCTTGCCATCCTGCTGAAAATAAAGAAGCGAAATCGCAGACTGAACAGGCTGTAAAGACTGATGCCGATCACGAACATGATCATGAAGCAGCCTCTGAACTCTCATTAAATAATGGGGCAAAATGGAAAGCAGATTCAAGCACGAATAAAAATGTATCCGAACTGTATAATTTAATTTCCGATGCAAATCTGGTAATGTTGGAAGACTATCAAAAGACAGCAAAAACACTACAAGTGGCCATTAATAAAATGGTAAGTGATTGCAGAATGCAGGGAGCAGATCATGAGGCATTACATCATTGGCTTGAGCCATTAATGGAAATGAATAAAAAGATGCAGGATGTTAAATTAGCAGATGAAGGGAAGGAAGTATTTACGATGATAAGAAAACAGATCAGCCTTTATCCTCAATTTTTTGAATAATGAAAACCATAAATAGTAATACAAAAATTGCCACGCTCTTAAAAGAAAGTCCTGATGCACTGGAAGCCATCATCAGTATATCGCCTAAGTTCAATAAGCTTAGAAACCCACTTTTACGAAAACTAATGGCAGCCCGTACTTCAATAAATATGGCGAGTAAAGTGGGAGGCTGTACAGTAAATGATTTTTTTAAAAAGCTGGAACCACTTGGTTTTACCAGCGATAAAAGTATTGATGCCGTTGATAATACTACTGAACAAAATGCAGTTCCTGAATTTGTACAAACATTAAAACATGCAAATGTTGCAGAATTAGATGTTCGTACTGAAATAGAATCGGGTAAAGATCCTCTTAATTTAATTCTGAAAGCAGTAAAGCAATTGGAGCCGGGACAGGTGCTGAAATTAATAAATAGTTTCGAACCTGTTCCTCTTATGCTGTTACTGGAAAAACAGGGTTTTGAATCTTATGCTGAAACCATTAATGATAACCTTGTTCATACATTTTTTCATCAAAGACAGGCAACTGCAATCAAGGAAGTTGATACCAGTAAAGCTGGTGAAGGATGGGATGAAATGCTGCAACAATTTTCAGGGAAAATGGAAACCGTTGATGTGCGCCTGTTAGAAATGCCCTTGCCCATGCTTACCATATTGGATGCGTTAGATAAACTACCGGAAGAAAAAGCCTTGTACGTCATTCATAAACGAATTCCCGTTTTTTTATTGCCAGAATTAACTGAGCGAAAATTTGATTACAGGATTAAAGAAGTGGGAGATGGCGAAGTATATCTTTTAATATTCAGAGCATAACATGTTTGCTTCTGCTACAAATACAGCCGTTAAAAACACTTCTTATAAAGTAGTTCTACCGTTTTATTTATACTCAGCTATATCATTTTTAGCAGCTACTATTTTTTTACTTACCTCAACGGAAGCTTTTACAGGCCATTATTTTCATCCGCATATTTTAGCTGTAACGCATACTATGGCGTTAGGTTGGGGCACCATGATGATCCTGGGCGCAAGTCATCAATTAGTACCGGTTTTGATTGAATCTAAACTATACAGTAATGTATTGGCATACATTTCCTTTGTACTTGCTGCCAGTGGAATACCCTTACTGGTTTACGGTTTTTATAATTTTAATATGGGCTGGCCTGCACAGTGGGGTGGATGTTTTGTAGTATTGGCGATATTTGCTTATCTCATTAATATAACGGTTAGCATGGCTAAAAGTAAAAATGAAAATATCCATGCGGTATTTGTTTTT
>JBBQPX010000098.1:0-9172 GCA_038216775.1 Chitinophagales bacterium | reverse complement strand
AATGGCATTGCGATGTGTAGCAGTTCCGTAACCTTTGTTTTTATCCCAGCCATAGTATGGAAAATCCAGATGAATTTTTTGCATAAATTCATCACGGTAAGTTTTGGCTAAAATACTTGCTGCTGCAATGCAAGCATATTTTCCATCGCCTTTAACAATGCATTGGTGCGGAATATTTGGATAAGGTTTAAAACGATTACCATCAATCAGCAAAAATTCGGGAACAGCATTTAATTTATTTATAGATAAATGCATAGCCGTAAAACTCGCTTGCAAAATGTTTATTTTATCAATTGTATCATTATCAACCGATGCCACGGCAAACGCCATACTTTCCTTTTCAATAACCGGTCTTAACAAATCTCGTTGCTTTTCGTTTAGCTGTTTACTATCGTTTAATAAAGGATGATAAAAATCTTTTGGTAATATAACAGCTGCCGCAAACACCGGCCCGGCATAACAACCACGGCCTGCTTCATCTAAACCAGCTTCAATAAAATCTTTATGGAGAAATGGGGCTAACATAAGTGTTTAACAAATATCACTTAAAACAGTAAAAAAGCAATTCATTTTATGTAAACAACAATTGCCGTTGTAAATTTGCAATTGCAATGGATATATTAAAGCAACAGCAGCATCAACGGCAGGTAGCCAACTGGTTATTAGTTGGCGTTGGAATGATAATTATACAAGTGTTATTAGGTGGCATTACACGCTTAACGGAATCTGGGCTTTCTATTACAGAATGGAAACCCATTACTGGTGCATTACCGCCTTTGAACCATACAGACTGGCAGACAGAATTTGATAGATACAAGGCCACTGACCAGTTTAAATACATGCATCAGCACTTTTCCTTATCGCAATTTAAATTCATTTTTTTCTGGGAGTGGTTTCATCGCACCTGGGCAAGGCTTATGGGGCTTGTGTTTTTGGTGGGGTTCGTTTATTTTTTTGCTGCCAAAAAATTTAATAAAGGAATGATTAAGCCCATGATAATCCTGTTTCTACTGGGTGGTGTACAGGGATTTATAGGCTGGTTTATGGTGAAGAGCGGATTAGTGCCCGAAAAATATTTTGTTGGACATATAGAACTCACCACACATTTTATTGCAGCGCTTGGCTTATTATCTTACACATTATGGTTTGCGCTTAGCCTTTCAGTTAAAGAAAGTCAAAAGGTAATTGCCCCATCAATACAAAAGTTTTTAATGTTGATTTTAGGTGTATTATTTTTTCAGTTAATTTATGGTGCTTTTATGGCCGGTTTACATGCTGCCGTTACAGCACCCACCTGGCCAGACATAAATGGCAGTATGATACCAGCAACAATGGCGGAGCTATCTCCTTTCTCAAAAAACCTGCTTGCAAACCCTATCACCATACACTTTATTCACCGTGGCTTGGCCTATTTATTGGTTTTGCTTATTGGGATATGGTGGTATAAATCGAGATTGATAGTTGAAAAGAAACTTTTTAGCCGCCTGCGGGTTTCTGTAATTTTGCTTGTTTTATTGCAGGTGCTGCTGGGCATACTAACCGTTTTAAACGCAACAAATGCAGACCGGTTAGTTGTGTTGGGCGTATCTCATCAATTTACTGCTATGATTTTGCTTATCGTTATTGTATCTCTACTTTTTGTTGTAAGAAAAAAGCAGGCTGCACAAATTTAAAATCAGCGCTTCTTCATATTTGCTTCCTGTTTGATAAAATAGTAATTTTAGAAAACGCTGTTATTCATGAAGCAATTACTGAAAAACATATTCTATTCATTTCCTGTTCAGCTTTTTTTGCTTCATTTTCGAAAATTCCAGGTGTTGCTTATTTTTTGGTTTGTGTTGGGAAGCACCATCAACAGTGGCTTTATGAAAAGCTATGGAGCGGATGCGTTGTTTCTTTCGCCGGAATATCTTGGAAAGGTAAATGTATTGAGTGCTACAATAGTTGGTCTAGCATTGGGAATTTTCATAATGAGTTGGAATATCACGACTTTCATTTTAAACAGTAAGCGCTTTAAATTTCTGGCCACTACCAGCAAACCTTTTTTAAAATACTGCATTAATAATTCGCTGCTTCCAGTGTTGTTTTTTGTTTTTTATTTTATTAAGCTGATTATTTTCGATTTACAAAAGGAACTGATGTCATCAGGCGAAGTACTTGGAGTTATTTCTGGTATTCTTGCCGGGTTTATTTTGATACTACTTTTTTCATTTGCTTATTTTTTTGGTGCTGAAAAAACAATACAATTTACAATAGCGCCCATTATTGATGCAGCACAGCATTTTAATTCTAACTTTTATACAGGTCATCCCGCCAAAGAAAGTGACAGCCTGAAAGTGCAATCTTATTGGAGCAAAGGTTTTCGCTTTAAAAAAGTAAGAAACGTTGCTCACTATAACCAGGAGTTTTTAGATACCGTTTTTAAAAGGCACCATTACTCCGGTATAATAAGTATTGCGCTTGCTTTTATCTTTCTAATTGTTGTTGGGTTCTTTATGGATAGTCCGTTTTTTGAGGTTCCGGCCGCAGCCAGTATTTTAATATTTTTTGCATTGATGACGGCTGTTATTGGCGCATTGACTTATTTTATGCAAAGCTGGAGCCTGCTGGCTTTTATTGTACTTGTTTTATTTTTGGATGTACTTTATCAGCATGAAATAATTGATACCCGCAATAAAGCTTACGGTATAAATTACATAAATAAGGATAAGCGACCAGGCTATGATAAAGCTGCGCTGAAATTGCTTTGCAGTCCAGAAAAAATTACAGCCGACAAAGCCAACATGCTGCAGATACTGGAGAACTGGAAAAAAAATCAGCAGCAGGAAAAGCCGGTTATAATTTTCATTAACGTAAGCGGTGGCGGGCTACGCAGTGGAACATTTGTAATGAACACTTTGCAGCAGCTTGATAGCGCAGTAGGAGGAAAATTGATGCAACATACCATGCTGATAAGCGGTGCAAGCGGTGGTATGCTGGCGGCCACTTACTACCGTGAGTTGTATAGAAAATGGCAAAAGGATAGCTCGTTCAATTTATACAGCAATGTTTTTTCAGATAATATTGCGAAGGATTTACTAAATCCGCTGTTTTCTTCCATGGTATCAAGAGATATTCTGGCGCCTGCTCAAAAGTTTTCGGTAAACAACTACAGTTATGTAAAAGATAGGGGATATGCTTTTGAACAAAAGCTAAATCGCAACACAGGGAACATATTGGGCAATCAACTGAAAGATTACGTTGTTGATGAAAAAGCTGCAAAAATTCCGTTGACTATTTTTAACTCAACCATTACCAGAGACGGACGCAGAATGATGGTAAGTACACAGCCAATAAGTTTTATGATGAAGCCTTCGTTGTATGCCAAAGACACAACTGTAAGTCCTGATGCGGTTGACTTTGCAGCCATGTTCAACAAACAAGACCCGTTAAATTTAAGGCTGTTAACTGCACTGCGTATGAATGCAACATTCCCTTACGTGCTACCGAATGTATGGCTGCCGAGTAACCCAGTTATTGATGTGATGGATGCAGGGCTAAGAGATAATTTTGGACAGGAAACGGCCCTAAGGTTTATTGATAACTTTAAAGATTGGCTTGCTGAAAATACAAGCGCTGTAATTGTTTTGCAAATGCGTGACCGTATGATTGATAACTGGCAGGAACCTTTTGAAACTGGCTCCATAACCGATTTTATAGTAAAGCCGGGCACAATGTTACAGCATAACTGGCAAAAACTACAGGATTATGCAGAGGCAGACCAATACAGCTACCTGCATTCAGAAAAGGATTTAAACTTACAGCATGTTGTTTTTATGTATGTACCACAAGTAGAAGAAAAGGGAGCCGCACTAAATTTTCATTTAACAGCAAGAGAAAAAAGAGATATAGAACAGTCGTTTAAAAACAACAATAATCAATCTTCATTAAATAAAATGAAAGAATTGTTGAAGTAGTTATGGCACTAGCAATTTAAAAGCTTTTTCAATAATTTCAATATCAAATACATTAGTAGTTTCCGCAGGGTCGCCATCAATGTGTAGGGGTGCAAGCTGTGGATTTTTTATCGTTAGTTTCTTTGTTTGAAAATAATGAATATCATTTCGGTGATACTTTTTATCTTCATACAAACGAACCTGACCATAACGTATTTGTTTAAGTATGTTCCAGATTAAACGCATCTTACTCATTTTGTTTACCACCACAATATCAAGCAAACCGTCGTGCAGACTGGCTTGTGGGGCTATGGTAAAATTATTACCAAACTGGTTGCTGTTTGCTATGCTGATGAAGAATGCTTCTGTTTTTAAGGGTTCTCCATTTAAAATAATTTCAAACGGATATGGTTTTACAGCGAAGAAATTTTTTGTTGACTGCTTTACATAAGTCTTTAATCCACGTTTTGATTGCTTTGCAAAATCATGTGCTACCTGTGCATCAAAACCAAGGCCGCAAAGCATGCAGCTGAATTTTTTATTGATGTAAAAGCTGTCAATATATTCAGCCTTGCCGGCAAAAATAATATCAAGTGCTTTAGTAGCTTTTTTAGGAATTTTTGCTGCAAATGCAAGGCCGTTTCCACTACCCATTGGTATTATACCTATGTTTACGGCTTCGCCGGATAAAGCAAAGGCAACTTGGTTTACGGTACCATCGCCACCGCAAACAATAACATCTGTAATTTTTTCTACTGCAATTTTTTCTTTTAAAAAAGTGTAGTTGCCGGCAGCATTAGTATGCAGTATTTCAAAAGGGATATTTTTTTCTGAAGTTTTAGTTTTAATTATTTCAAGCAATAGCTCCTTGCCCCCGGTACCGGAAATGGGGTTAATAAAATAAATAAATTTTCGATTCATGCTAATTATGACTACTCCCTGGTAAGTGTTCCTAAATAAACTCTTGAAACAGCCTCGGTGCTTTTTGTGTTAGCCGGAGTTTTTATAACAAACAAGGTTAGTGGTGTACCTTTTTTAAGTGCTTTAATTACGGCTGTATTTGTAATATCAAACTGCCCAACAGCACCAACAGTTTCATCGGCTGTAAATAGCGGTGTTATATCATCGCCCATTACCTGCACTTTTCTGTAATAACCGCCATCAACAGATTTACCCGCAATTTGAATGGTTAATTTATCAACTTGTTTGTATACAGATTTTTTATAAGAAAGAAGAGCTCCTGTATTTTGGTTTTCCGCCAACACAATTTGACCTGCTTTTACGCCATCAATAAAAACATCAACAGTTGCCTGCGCAAAAACGCCGCCGGTTAAACATGCAAACAACAGAAATAATATAATTTTTTGTTTCATAATTAAAAAGTTTAGGCTATGAAATTAGCTATTTAAAATTTAATGCCATCATTACTAATTGTTAATGCTTGTTTGTGCAACAATACATTAACCTTACCATCTAATTAAAGCACCAGCCCAGGTAAAACCACTACCAAAAGCTGCAAGGCAAACCAAATCACCTTCTTTTACTTTTCCCTGTTCCCATGCTTCGCACAAGGCAATAGGCACAGATGCTGCTGTGGTGTTGCCAAACTTTTGAATATTGTTATATACTTGGTCATCTCTCAACTTTAACTGATGTTGCACAAACTGGGCAATTCGCAAATTAGCCTGGTGGGGTATCAGCATATTAATATCTGCTGCAGTTAAATTATTAGCTGCCAAAGCCTCGTGTACCACTTCAGGCATTTTTACAATTGCTTTTTTAAAAACAGAAGGTCCATCCATGTTAGGAAAATTCTGTGCTTTATCAATCATAGCATTGCTCATAAACATCTGTCCCATTTCGGCATCATCAAAATCGGCAACAGACTGCTCCAGCCAATGATTGGCGTGAGTGCCGGGGTTATACATGGCCAGTATCTCCGCACTATTTCCATCACTATGCAAATGTGTACTTAAAATTCCTTGACCCTCCTTCTGCGTTGGTTGCAGCACAACTGCACCTGCGCCATCACCAAAAATAACGCTGATGTTTCTGCCGCGGGTACTAAAGTCTAAACCAAAAGAATGCTTCTCTGCCCCAACAACCAATATGTTTTTATACATGCCTGTTTTAATAAACTGGTCGGCAACGGATAGCGCATACACAAAGCCACTGCATTGGTTACGCACATCTAAAGCGCCAATTTCTTTCATCTTCATAGCACGTTGCAGTAACACACCGCATCCTGGAAAATAATAATCGGGGCTAAGAGTGGCAAAAACAATAAAGTCAATATCCTGTGGCGTAATACCGGCTCTTTCAATAGCAATTTTAGAAGCTTCAACACCCATGGTGGTGGTGGTTTCACCCTCACGGTCGGCATAGCGACGCTCTTTAATACCTGTTCTCTCCTGAATCCATTCATCAGAAGTATCCATATATTTTTTCAAATCTTCGTTGGTAAAAACATTTTTAGGAACGTAGTAGCCTATACCGGCAATTTTGCTTCTTTGCATGCAATCGTTTATTTATTGAACAGGCAATTTACACAATAACCCACGATTTGCAACTGTTTCAATTGCAACTAAAAAACAAGAAGGTTTATAATAAAATATGCGGAATTAATTGACTTTGACCATGTCTCTTAAGCAGAATTCATCATCAAGTATAGGATGTACGCGGGTTTTGTAATGTACATCTACAGATAGACGTAAAGCCTGGCTACTAAAAATCATCTTGCCTGTAAAATGCTCTGCAAGCGGCAGCAACGAAAGATTTCCGTTTTTAAGAACAAGCTCGGCTATGTAAATGCGTGAATTTAATTTTACGTTGAAAAATTGCCTGTCGCCAACTGTACTCATAAAAGCTGTGCCTGTAAGCGAATCGGAGGTGATATATTTATAAGGACGTAGTTCATCAAGATTTCCTGAAAACGAAATATCGTATTCGGTATCTGTCTTTTTTTGCAGCTCCATATAAACAGCTTCTTCGTCTCGTCTGCCCGGCTTTTTTACAAAAGCCATCCATTTGCCAAGCAAAGCATCTTCTACATAAATGGTGGGCGTTTCGTCTAAGGTATAAGCTGAACTATAAGGACAGGAGCAAAGTGAAACAGATAAAAAAAACAATAACGATATTTCGAAAAGTTTTTTCATGTTTTATTTTGCTAAAATTAGTTCCGATTTATTAAAAATGCAATAGTAAAATCCGTTCGATATTCAACAGTAAGTATTGTAGTAAAGATGCGTAGTGTATTGATTATGCAGCTTTTCGGAGTATTAATATCGTCATCTTTTAAAAAGCAAACCAATCCATGCGCCAGTTTCCATTAACCAGGCAATACCAAGATGCACTATTAGCCCACCCCAAACACTTTGGGTATTGTAGCTTACAATGCCTAAAAGCAAACCGCCCCAAAAGCTGCTGATAGCTTCGCCCATAGGTTTACCAAAATGAATAGTGCAGTAAAAACAGGCAACCGGCACAATGCAATGCGGCCCGCAGATTTTTAGCAGCGATAAAATTAAAAAGCCGCGGAAGAAAAATTCAATACTTACAAAATCGAAACCATAACAAAGCTCATAAATTACATAATGCCATTTTTTTGATGGCAGGTCGAGCTCCGAAATAAATTTTGCTTTGGGATACATTTGCAAAAAATCTTTTTGAGTACTTGCCAATGCAATAAGCGGAACCATTATTGCCAGCATAATCAAGTATGGCTTTACATTGTCTAAAGCTCTTGTGCCATAAAAAGGCTGATTACTACTGTCTTTTATAAACCAGATAATAAACACAGGAATCAACACAGCAAATACTCTTACAACCCAGTTGAGGCATCGCATCCAGAAAATCTGTGCATCGCCACTCCATATTTTTTCAATAATGGGGTGATGAAAATCAAAATTTATTCTGAAGGAAAAAAAAGCCGGAGCCAACAAGAGAATAATCCAGAACCAATAGTTTTGATAATAAGTACAATCTTTATAAAACAGTAACTGTAGTAAAAATGCCGTAGCAAAAGGAATAAGATACAGAAAATAGTATCCCCAAAAATTGCTCCATTTAGTTTTTCCGCCTGCGGCGAAACGATTTTCTAATGAATGAAAATAATTTAAATAAATCCATACGCCGAGCAAAAGCACAATAATCAGAAAATACCACAGCTTAAATTCCTTGCTGTAGAAATCCTGTATGTATTTAAAAATGGAAGACAAATGTTATTATACTTTTTGCGGATTATTTAAAGTACTCCAAAGTAAATCTTTCAGTTCCGGCAAACCCTGCCCGGTTACAGATGAAATAAAAATATGCGGAATGTTTTTAGGCAATTCACTTTCAATATCGGCTTTCAATTCATCATCAAGCATATCGCTTTTGCTTATGGCAATTACAAAGTCTTTTTGCAACATTTCAGGATTGTACTGCTCTAGTTCGTTATGTAAAATGGCAAATTCTTCTTTATGGTCTTTACTATCGGCAGGTATTAAAAAAAGCAAAATGGAGTTACGTTCAATATGGCGTAAAAACCGGTGCCCGAGGCCTTTTCCTTCGGCAGCACCTTCAATAATACCCGGTAAATCGGCAATGCAAAAACTCTTTGCATCACGGTATTCAACCATACCCAACTGTGGAACCAAGGTTGTAAAAGCGTAGTCGGCAATTTTTGGTTTTGCCGCAGTAATGCTGCTTAACAAAGTTGATTTACCTGCGTTGGGAAAACCAACCAAGCCAACATCTGCCAACACTTTAAGCTCAAGTACTTTAATACCTTCAGAGCCTGCCTCGCCGGGTTGTGCGTATTCAGGAGTTTGGTTGGTAGCTGTTTTAAAGTTGCTATTGCCCAAGCCACCACGCCCACCTTTTACTAAAATTATCTCCTGACCGTCTTCTAAAATCTCCGCTTCTTTTTCTCCGGTTTCCTGATCACGTGCAATGGTGCCAAGCGGTACTTCAATAATAATATCCTTTCCGGTTTTTCCGCTTGAGTTGTTTTTACTGCCGTTTTCACCATCTTCTGCCAATACGTTTTTGTAATAGCGAAGATGCAGCAACGTCCATAACTGCGTGTTTCCTCTTAAAATGATATGAGCACCACGGCCGCCATCGCCACCATCTGGCCCACCCATGGCGGTGAGTTTATTACGCATAAAATGCTTGCTGCCTGCGCCACCGTGGCCGCTGCGGCAAAATATCTTAATCTGGTCTACAAAGTTTGATTTTTCCATTGAGGGGCA
>JBBQPX010000097.1:0-9194 GCA_038216775.1 Chitinophagales bacterium | reverse complement strand
ACAACTGTAGACGAAGTGGGAAACCTGATTATTAAAAAACCTGCCACAAAGGGCATGGAAAATAAAGTGACCGTGGTGTTGCAAAGCCATTTGGATATGGTGCATCAAAAAAATGCAGATACAGATTTTGATTTTGCAACGGAAGGCATTAATATGTTTGTGGATGGAGATTGGATAAAAGCAAAAGGCACTACACTTGGTGCAGATAACGGCATTGGCGTTGCGTCTATAATGACGTTGCTGGCTTCTGATTCTATTCCTCATCCGGCATTAGAAGCACTTTTTACCATTGATGAAGAAACAGGAATGACTGGCGCCTTAGGCTTAAAAGGCGGTTTGCTAGATGCGGATATTTTATTAAATCTGGATACAGAAGATGATGACGAGTTAACCATTGGCTGTGCCGGTGGTATTGATGTGAGTGCGAATGGAAAATATGAATCAGAACAAACTGCAGAAGGCGTTGCAGGTTACAGAATAACCGTTAGAGGACTGACAGGCGGACATTCGGGCATGGATATTTACAAAGGCCGAGGCAATGCCAACAAGTTGATAAACAGAATACTTTTAAATGGCAAAGAAAAATTTGATTTGCGCATAGGTACAATTGATGGCGGTGGTTTAAGGAATGCCATTCCCCGGGAGGCATTTGCTGAAATTACCGTTCCTGCTGCTGCTGCTGATAATTTCACATCATTAATTAAAGCAGAAGAGCAGATATTAATAAGCGAATACCAAAGTACCGATCCGAAATTAAATATCAACATTGAAAAAATTGATGCGCCTGCTACGGTTTTGCCGGCATCTTTTCAATATACATTATTAAGAACAATTGCAGCATGCCCGAATGGCATTTACCGAATGAGCCCAGAAATAAACGGACTTGTACAAACGTCAAATAATCTTGCCCGGGTTCTTGTAAAAGAAGGAGCTTTCACCATCTTATGCTTAACCCGTAGTTCTGTTGATAGTGAAAAGATGGATTTAGCAAAAACGATATGTGGCAATTTTGAACTGGCTGGTGCGGCAACTGAATACGGAGGTACTTATCCTGGCTGGAAACCTAAGCCTGATGCTGCTATTGTAAAACTGATGAGCGATTTGTACAAAGAATTATTTAATGCTGAAGCAAAAGTAAATGCAGTGCATGCAGGGTTGGAGTGTGGCATACTTGGTACAAATTATCCTGACATGCAAATGATTTCTTTTGGGCCAAATATTCGTGGAGCGCATTCTCCAGATGAAAAAGTGCAGATTAGTTCTGTGCAAAAATATTGGCCATTTTTGTTGGAAACTTTAAAGCGGATACCTGCTAAAATATAAGGGTACAATACCTGTTTTTCCATTCGCCTTTTTTAATTAAATTTTTTTAAATCATTTTAAAAGCGAATGGCAAAAAATTTATTTTATTTGCCGCAACAATTCATTTCATTTTTTTGGGCACTACAACCGTTTGCTGATTACAATAGATGAAAACACTTTACTGTTATCAGTTAGGTAATCAATCAGAAAGAAAATAGTATGCTGTTATCAGTATTAATTTTCAGCAGTATTCCTTTTTCCAAATGAAAGCATTAATGCGCCTGTAAAAAGAAGAAGGGCAGTGCCCAACAACATTTCATTTACATATGGAATGGCAATGTAGCTGATGGCAGCAACACCCTGCACCATCAGAACAATTTCGTTTAAAATAACGGCTCCTGCAAAAATAAAGATTCCGGCTATTGTTAATTTACTTAGTTTAAAATGCATTTCAGAAAAAATATATCCCAGCAGAAACAAGGTTATAACTCCCAGTAAAACCAAATGTAAATAGCCAATAACGATTGGCCTGAAACCAAATGCCAGATCGCTTAAGGAAGGAATAGTAGAGCCTAACTGTAACAATAATTTTATTGAAAGTGCCGCAGTGGCAAGGCCTAATATACATTTTGTAGTTGTCGAAAAATTCACTTTAAGTTCATCCCATTTCTTCCTGATTATATTTACCAACCATATATAAGCTATCACTTGTGAAAATGCGGCTAATATTACCAATATGTAAACCCATAAAGGCAAATGCATCCAAAGTGTTGATAAAAAATAAGCCGGTATACACGCAAATGCAAAAAACCTGAAAATATTTTTCAGGGCATCCTCTGCAATATTAAATCGCTTTATCAATGCCATGCATAAACCCATACAGCCGAAAAAGAACCAGCCATTATACTGGAAATGCAAGTAAAAATATTCAGAAGCCAGATACCAGTTTTGATGGATAACTTTGTTAACCATCATAATAGCTAAAGCAAAAGCTCCTATGGAGGATAAGGCATTAAATAACAATGCAACTTTAAACCAGGAATGGGCTGTTGATTTAAACGTTAGTCTGTTCAGGTCTCTCCAGTACAAAATTCCAAATGCATAAGAAACAAAAATAGAAAGGGTGGAGAAAATAATGGAGTAAAGGCCATAACCTTCAATAGGAAATGCTATGAGCATGCCATAGGCAGTTAGCAGGTTACCCATTAACAGCCAGTAATATTTTTTGTAAATAGGTTTTTCAGATTGATTTGCCAAGTAAATAATCATCATTGTCATCAATGCCTGCGTTATCCAGCCAGCAAATGCAAAATGCGAGTGGCCATGCAGCAGGTGCTTTTGATCAATAAACGGCAGGGAATACAATATTTTATAACGCAGCGTAACACCCAGTGTAGCAACAATCAATAAATTAATGAGTGTAATCTTTAGCCAGCGAAACAGTGGAGAAGCCATAATTTCTGTTTAAAGCAAAACTAAGATGTACATTTTAAAAGGTTATGACTTCAATCATAATTAGCAATAAACCTTTCCTTTGCTTATCTGCAGTTGGCCCTTCTGCTGCATATTTTTCATGGTGCGGATAACAGTTTCAACCCTTAACCCGGTCATATCTGCAATTTGCTGGCGGGTAAGTTGAAGTTTGTTGCATTGGCTGCAAATATTTTTCTGATGTTCCTTAAAATAGCCAAGCAGTGTGCTGATGCTGCTTTCTGGATTATGATTAGCCAGTTCCTTTAATATCAGAAATTTGAAACGCAGCCTTTGGGTAAGCAGTTTCGTAAAATTGAAATGTAAATCTGGATTCTCTTTTAAGATCTGATTGAAGGTAAACTTATCAAGTCGAATTATAACAGAATTTGTATCGGCAATTGCGGCTGCAGCATAAGATTCATCATCAAATAGCGGGAATTCCCCAAAGCACTCACCGGGTTCTATAAAATTCTGAATAAATTCTTTCCCTTCATTATTAATATTAACCCAACGCACTTTTCCTTGAACCAACTGATGGTAAAAAGTACAATGCGATCCTTCAGTGAAAATCACTTCTCCTGCAGCCACTTTTTTATAAGCTGCCCCCCAAGCAAGTAATGTGTCAATATCAATCATTTTTACGGTGTTTTTGTTAAGGGCAAAAATATAAGCGGCTCCAACTAAAAGACATGACAGTGAGCAGATTATCGTATGACTATAGTCATATAATTACAACATAAAACTAATAAATAAATGAAAAACAGTGATGTAGATATATACTTTTTGATGTCTTCATTTTTTTAACATGGTTATGACTAAACGCATAAAAATATGTAACTTATGTGCGTAATCTTGTGCATCACAATTTAATAAAAAAAATCAACTAACATGAAAAAATTGGCAATCATTCTTTGTTTATGTGCATTTATTGCAGCCTGTGGTAGCGGTAATACTGAAAATGGAACTCCCGTTCCCGGTGTTTCGCCAACAGAAACTTCAAAGGCTGAATCAGGTAACCCCTCTTACGATCCTAAAAGAGGAGAAGGAAAGTTTAAAGATGTACAAGTAGCTGCAACGGTAGACGCAGCTATGGCAGCAAACGGCGAAAAAGTTTATAGCGTTAAATGTGGCAGTTGCCATAAACTTACCGACGAGAAATTGGTTGGTCCAGGATGGAAAGGAGTAACAAGCAGATATGCAGCACCTTGGATTATGAATTTTGTAACTAATACCGATGCTATGCTGGATAAGGATCCTAAAGCACAGGCTCAACTTGAAATTTGTTTGGTGCGTATGCCAAACCAAAATATTGCTGACGAAGATGCAAGAGCAATATATGAATTTATGAGAAAGAATGACGGTGTAAAATAAACTAACCCTTCATATAAACTAACCAAAATGAAAAATTACAAACTAACGACAATAGCTGTTTTCGCATTCAGCTTATTGTTGGGGCTTAGCTCCTGCAAACCAAAAAATGCCGGTTCGGCTGTAAGTTCTGATGCTGCGGCAAAAACTTATGTGGCCCCTGGTAAATACGATGAATTTTACAATTTTGTTTCAGGTGGATTTAGCGGACAACTTGCTACCTACGGACTTCCTTCGGGTCGTTTACTTCGTGTAATTCCTGTTTTTTCGGTTGATCCGGAAAAAGGTTGGGGTTACAGTGAAGAAACAAAACCGATGCTGAATACATCACACGGTTTTGTGCCTTGGGATGATTTGCACCACGTGCAACTTTCAAAAACCAATGGTGAATATGATGGCAAATGGGTTTTTGGAAATGCCAATAACACGCCACGTGTTGCCCGTATTGACTTAAAAACATTTAGAACTGCAGAGATTATTGAATTGCCGAACAGCGGTGGTAACCACTCTTCTCCTTTTATTACAGAAAATACAGAGTATGTTGTTGCCGGCACACGTTTCAGCATTCCGCCAGACGATAAGAATGGCGATGTACCTATCAGCTCATACAAACAAAATTTTAAAGGAACCATCAGCTTTATCAGTGTACAAAAAGATAATGGAGCTATGGATATTGCATTTCAGTTGCAGTGCCCGGGTTTTAATTTTGATTTAAGTCGTGCTGGTAAAGGCGTTTCAAACGGATGGTTTTTCTTTTCTACTTATAATACAGAACAGGCTTATACCTTATTGGAAGTAAATGCTTCGCAAAAAGATAAGGATTTTATAATGGCCATCAACTGGAAAAAAGCAGAGGAGTATTTTAAAGCCGGTAAAGCAAGAAAGCAATCGGTAAAATATGCTCATAACGTTTACGATGAAAGCACACATTCTGCAACTTCAACCATAAAAACAGAAGTTTCGGTAATGGATGTTAAAGATTTTCCAGATATCGCTTATTTCTTCCCTTGCCCTAAATCGCCACATGGTTGTGATGTTAGCCCAACAGGCGAATACATAGTTGGTAGTGGAAAATTAGCCGCTTTAATTCCAGTATTCAGCTTCGATAAAATTGTAAAAGCTATTGCAGCTAAAGATTATATTGGCAATTTTGATGGTATTCCTATTTTAAAATACGAATCTGTTTTGTATGGCGAAGTAAAGAAACCAGGGCTTGGGCCATTACATACAGAGTTTGATGATAAGGGTAATGCCTATACATCCATGTTTGTATCATCCGAAGTGGTAAAATGGAATGTTAAAGATTTAAAAGTTTTAGATCGTGTACCAACGTATTATTCTGTAGGTCACTTGTGTGTTGCCGGTGGCGACACCAAAAAACCTTATGGAAAATATCTGGTTGCGTATAATAAAATTACAAAAGATAGATTTTTGCCAACAGGTCCCGAACTTTCTCAAAGTGCGCAGTTGTATGATATAAGTGGTGATAAGATGCAGTTGATTCTGGATTTCCCCACCATTGGAGAGCCTCACTATGCACAAATGATACCTGCAGATTTAATTAAAAACAATTCTACCAAATTCTTTAAACTGGAAGAAAACAAAAATCCTTTTAAATCAAATGGTGAGGGAGAAACCAAAGTAACAAGAACAGGAAACAGGGTTGATGTATATATGACTGCTATCCGCTCTCACCTTACTCCAGATAATATTGAAGGTGTTAAAATGGGGGATGAAGTTTATTTCCATGTTACTAATTTGGAACAGGATTGGGATGTACCACATGGATTTGCTGTTAAAGGGGCCTTAACCGGGGAGTTGTTGATTATGCCTGGAGAAACACAAACCTTGAAATGGGTACCAGACAGAGTAGGTATTTCTCCTTTCTATTGTACCGATTTCTGTAGTGCCCTGCACCAGGAAATGTCAGGCTATGTAAGGGTTTCACCAGCTGGTAGTAATGTGCCGTTAAAATTCAGCACAGGAAAAATTGAACCAGTTGCAGCAGCCGATTCTCTGAATAAGAAATAATATTTAGTTTTATAGGAACAGGCGGATTGTTATGCCTGTTCCTATTTTTTTTGCTTTAGTAAATCGTGGACAATGCAATATCAAAATACAATGAGCGGCTCCGGTTGCTGTGCCACCAACCGGAATTTTGAGGAAAAAAGATTTAAATAAAAAAGAATGAAAGACAATAAGTTGAAACCCTGGATAAGAATTTTATTGGTAGTTTGCGGACTGGCATTGGTTGCAGTATTGGTTGTTCCCTTGTGGAGAATAGACCTTGATGCACCACAGTATCCTGAAGGATTGCGGTTGTTGATTTATCCAAGTAAATTGGCGGGCAACGTTGATATCATTAACGGGCTGAATCATTATATTGGCATGAAGACTTTGCATACTGCTGATTTTTTTGAATTTACTATTCTGTCATACATCATCGGTTTTTTTGCATTATTTTTTGTTGTTGCTGGTATTGCAGCAAGAAGAAAAATGCTTTATGTACTTTTTGTACTCTTTGTAAGCTTTGGTATTTTAGCTATGTACGATTTCTGGAGATGGGAATATGACTATGGACATAACCTGAACCCAGATGCGGCAATTATTGTACCCGGTATGGCATACCAGCCGCCGTTGATTGGCTTTAAACAATTATTAAATTTTGGTGCTTACTCCATGCCCGATATTGGTGGATGGATATTTATTTCAGTTGGTGCATTGCTGCTTTTTATGACAATCATCGTTTGGCGCAGTGCCAAAAAAAATACAACAACTTTTTCTAAAGCAGTTATCGCTGTTGGGTTATTGTTTAGCATAAGTTCCTGCAACCCTGGGCCAGAGCCAATTAAAGTAGGTGTTGACAATTGCTATTTCTGCAAAATGACAATCAGTGATGTACGTTTTGGCGCAGAGCTGGTAACAAAAAAAGGGAAAGTTTATAAGTTTGATGATGCCCATTGCATTTTAAATTATCTGGGATCTAAGGCTGTTGATTCAAAAGAAATTAAAAACATATTCTTCACTAATTACTCGGGAACACATCAGTTGATTGATGTAAACAATGCCTTGCTGCTGAATGCAGCAGAATTGCGCAGCCCAATGGGCGGCAACATTGCAGCATTCGATAATAAAGACAGTTTACTCGTTATTCAAAAGCGTTTTAATGGATCTGTAGTTGCCTGGAGCGACTTGTATAAGCCTTGAAAAAAATAATTTACATATCCGTATTGGTATTTTTTGGATCAACAGTTTTTGGAAAAACAATACATGTTGGTAAGGAGCAAAGCACAAAAACAATTCAGCAGGCCTTGTTGATTGCTGCCCATGGCGATACTGTTTTGGTTAATGCAGGCCATTATCATGAGCAGAACATCATTATTAACAAATCTATTTTTTTAATTGGTATTAATCATCCTGTTTTGGATGGCGATGATAAATACGAGATCATCTCTATAAAAGCAGATGGAGTAGTAGTTGATGGATTTAAAATAGTTAATTCTGGTATATCAAGCATTGAAGATTATGCCGGCATTAAAGTATATAACAGCAAGGATGCAATTATTAGAAATAATATTTTAGACAAAACATTTTTTGGTATTTATGTGCAGTATGGACATAACTGCCTTATAGAAAATAATACACTTACCGCACACAGTGAAATTGAACAGGAGAGTGGCAACGGCATCCATTGCTGGAAAAGCGACAGCCTGCGTATTCTGGGAAATACGATTACCGGTCATTGAGATGGAATCTATTTCGAATTTGTAAAAAATTCAATCATCTGGCGCAATGTATCCGAACATAATCTTCGTTATGGACTGCATTTTATGTTTTCTAATAATGATGCGTATATCTGTAATGTTTTTAAAGATAACGGTGCCGGCGTTTCGGTTATGTTTTCCAAGGGTATAAAAATGATACGTAATTATTTTGAAGAAAACTGGGGAGATGGGGCTTATGGTCTTTTGCTGAAAGAAATCAGCGATGGCTACATAGAAAATAATGTATTTGATAAAAACACAGCAGGTATTTTTATGGAAGGTGCCAGCCGCATTCACATGGAGAAAAATGTATTTAAAGATAATGGCTGGGCTATGCAGATTCAAGCAAGTTGTATGGATGTAATGTTGCACCATAATAATTTTGTAGGAAACACATTTGATGTAGGAACCAATGGCAACCTGGTGTTAAACGATTTTAGCAATAATTACTGGGATAAATATGAAGGTTACGATTTAAATAAAGATAAGCTCGGTGATGTACCTTACAGGCCGGTTAGTATGTACGCCATGGTTATTGAAAGAAATCCGCCGGCGATGATTTTGTTTCGTAGTTTGATGTCTTCTTTGCTGGACAAAACAGAGAAAGTTTTGCCATCACTTACGCCTGAAAATTTAAAAGACGATCATCCATTAATGAAACCATTACCACTATGATTATAGCTAGCAATGTATCTAAAAAATTTGGAAAATTAACAGCGCTGGACAATGTTTCTGTTACCTGTACCCAAGGGGAATGTATTGCGTTAATTGGACCAAACGGCTGCGGTAAAACTACATTTATTAAAAGTATTTTGGGCATGGTTGTAAGCGATAGCGGCTTTATAACCTTTAATGGAAAAAATATAAAACACGACTGGAAGTACCGGGAGAATATTGGATACATGCCACAGATTGGCCGTTATCCCGAGAATATGACCATTGGACAGGTACTGGATATGATGAAGGATATACGCGGAAAAAAAAATGATAAACTGGATGAAGAGCTAATCAATAAATTCGCACTGAATGAAATACTTACAAAGCGCATGCGCACATTGTCTGGCGGTACCCGCCAAAAAGTTAGCGCAGCACTGGCTTTTCTGTTTAATCCAGATGTGTTGATACTGGATGAGCCTACTGCAGGGCTTGACCCAGTTTCATCAGAATTACTAAAAGAAAAAATTATTGCCGAAAAAAATAAAGGCAAGCTGGTATTAATTACGTCGCATATTTTAAGTGAATTAGACGACCTGATAACGCAGGTGATTTATATGCAGGAAGGAAAAC
>JBBQPX010000096.1:0-9274 GCA_038216775.1 Chitinophagales bacterium | reverse complement strand
GGTCACCAGTTGTTGTTTTTTAGGTGATACCAATAAAATAACAGGGGCATAATCTCCTAGTTTATTATTATTTGCACCTGGCTGAACCCAGCCAAAAACTTTACCATTTGCTGCACTTTGCAACACGGTATAATTTCCTTTGTTTGGCCCCAGGTAGGTAAAATTTAAACCATACAAAACATCATTAGGGTTGGTTGAAAAAACAAAGATGGAATCGTGTACGGTGCCATTGTAGAGTGTGTCAATTTTTTTATAAAGAATTTTTCCGGCACTTAATGTATCTCTAACTGCATTTACATAATACGCAGTATCTACACCATCCCCAATATCTGCCAGAAATTGTTTTTGCTTAACATCCAAAGTCTGATTTATGGATGAATTTTTGGCATCGGCATTATTATAAAATCCTATGTTGAGAAAAAATTTATCTTTAAAACTAACCTCATCACTTACATAAATTTGTGAGTTTAAAAAATTCCTGTCAGCATATTCAAACTCTACCTGTATTCTTTTATCTTTTGTAACCAGCCTTTTTTGCGTGAAGGTTAATTCTGCCGTGTTATAATTGATAATATAATCTTGGTCTTCGCCACGCTGCAACAATTCTCCATCCATATAAACCCTTTCCGTTCCTGCCAGTACAACAAAAAATAATTCCAGATTGGGGCTTGTAAGGCGGTATGGACCTTGGTTTCCTTCAAGCGGCACTAACTGGTTACGGGTAAATTTCCCTTTAGCAATAGCTCCGCTTAGCAATAAAGAGTTAGATATATTTTTTGTGATTTTATTATCTGTAATAAAAGAAATACCCTGCAATCTTTTATAAAAATTCAAAAAATAGTTTTTACTCTGGCGGATATCAATGTCTCCAAAATTTGCCTGCCAACCCTTCTTTTTTACCTGTAAAAAAATACGGTCAAAATCCCGAAGGTCTTGCGTATTACCATCAGGCTGTACTGGAATATTATTGTCAGTAATCGCTGCAGTTAATTCAAGGCTGTCACCGATAAAACCATTTAATTGTAGGTTAAGGCTGCTGCTTACAACGGCATCCTGACTGTTACCAAACGAAAGACCACGGCCAAAACTGCCCTCTGATTTTATTGTCCCAAAATCAACCAGTGGGTTATTTTGTTTTGCGCCGGCTTTTAATGTAAAACTCCCACTATTACTTAAAAAATTGTACCGAATGCTATCGTAGTTTAAATGACTTACTACTGCATTTAATTTGTACGGAAATATTCGATAAGTAACAGTAACTAAATTGCTGGCAGGCTTTTTCAACCAGGTTATAGTGGCATTTACTTCGTCAATTTTATAAAAATCCGGTGACACGCCTTCAATAATTACCGTGCCGGGAACTAAACTTGATGAGTCTATTTTGATGGAAAGCCCTTGGGTACTTATTGTTATTTTACGGAGGTTGGAAATTGATATCGGGCCTATTTGCGCATGCATAGCATGCACAGACAACATAAGCAACAGGAGTAGGTATAACCTTTTAAAATTCAATATTTCTTTGGGATTAATAACGTTAAAATTACTAATAATAGTACAAGTTGTAAAAATTGCTTTGCCCGTGTAATAGCACATTAAAAACTTATTAGACCTAAAAAGGCAATAAGGCTAAACCTATATCGTAAGATTGTGTATTTTTCTCTCATTAAAATAATTTACTACTTTCGTACAATGGTCTTAAATAAATTTGTAAAAAGCAGATTACTCTTAATTTATGTATTTGTTATTACGAGTGCTTTTTCGCAAGACCCCGCAGTAGTATATGTAATAAAAAACAATATTGTTTCTTTTCACTCCAATGCAAAATTTGAATTAATTAAAGCTACTTCCACTGGGCTTAAGGGAGCAATAGATATCAGCAATAGAACTTTCGCTTTTTCAGTTCCTATGAAAACATTCGACGGGTTTAACAGCCCTTTGCAGAAAGAACATTTTAATGAAAGTTATTTGGAAAGCAACAGGTTTCCAAATGCAAGTTTTATAGGGCATATTATAGAGGAGGACGATTTTACGAAAGATGGAGTGTATAATGTAAGGGCTAAAGGTAAATTCACCATACATGGCGTAGAACAGGAAAGAATACTACAGGGCGACCTTGTAGTAAAGAATGGTGTTATAAAACTCAATTGTAACTTTACTGTTTTTCTTTCGGAACATGATATAAAAATACCCAGGATTGTACATGAAAAACTGGCTTCGGAAATAAAGGTTGAACTGTATGCTGAATTTATTAAAAAATGAATGCCGTAAGATTTCTGATATTTTGCATTGTGTTAACCCTGCTACCAATCCAGGTTTGCGCTCAATATCCGTTTTCAAAAAAAATAGATATTGAAGAAGATAACCTTACATTAAAGGCAAATGTTTTACTTAAAGATCATTTTGGTTTTTTATGGATTGGTACATCTGAAGGCTTGTTTAAATACAACTCGGTAATTCCTGAAAAAATAACGCCTGATTTTAAGGACAAATATCACATTACTTCACTGTTTGAAGATGTAACAGGAATCATATGGGCAGGCTGTAAAAACGGAGGGATATTATGTGTAAAGAATAATCAGGTAACTTTATTTAAACCTGAAGAAGGGCTACCCAAGGTTGCTATTACCGGAATATATGAGGACATAAAAAAAAGATTGTGGTTTGCAACTGCCGGTGAAGGTATTTATTGCTACGATTATGTTCATTTGTATAATATAAATGCGAATGATGGACTGAGTGATGACTATGTTAACTGCATCTTAAGCCTTCATGGAAAACAAATAATTGCAGGAACTGACAAAGGGTTATCCTTTATCGATTTTGAAGCTGGCAAAAAAAATATTTCAATCTTTACATCAAAAAATGGCCTGCCCGATAATATTGTACGCTGTATAACCACCGGCACACAAATAAATACAATATGGGTGGGTACACAATCAAAAGGCATTTCACTTTTTTCTGTTAATGCCAAACAATTAATTACTGACCCTTTCAACAAAAATAACTGGGCTTACGGTCAGATAAATGATATAATTCAAACTAAAAATAAAATTTTTGTTGCTACAGAACAAAATGGAATTATTGAGTATAATGCCATTACCGGTAGCTTAAATGAAAAGGTTTTACCCGATTCTTTATTTCCCTGGCGCATAGCTGATCTGCAGCAGGATAATGAAGGCAATATATGGGCTGCATATGATAATAAGCTATTTAGCTTTACTGGCGAATACCTTAAATATTGGTTTACTGCAAAGCGACAAAAACTGATAAAAATACATACTCTGTTTGCTGCAGATGATGGTAAAATTTGGTTTACGCCAGACCTGAGGCTATATGAAAGTACTCAGGAAAATTTTGGTATTGATAATTTCCGCAGCTATGATATTACCCCTTCGAAGAAAAACATTGATATAACAAGTCTGTATAAGGATCGTTTTGGTTTTTTATGGATTGGTACAATGGGAGAAGGTTTGTTCAGAATGAATATTGCAACCGGTAAATGGAGGCGGGTTGCTGAAAATCCAATTGCATTTTTTGGCAACATATTAAATGTTACCGGTAAAGACAATCAGATATGGATTTCAACATTAAACGGTGTTTCCCGATTTATACTTAACGAAAACAACTATGAGTTAAATGCAAAAATAGAATTTAAAAACTTTAATAAAAAAGATGGACTTGGTAGTGATTATATCTACCACATACTTATTGATAAAAAAAACAGGGTATGGTTTGCTACTGATGGTGCCGGTGTTACTATGTTGGAAAACGACACTTTTACTAATTTTTATTCAACTGGTCAGTTTACTGCCAGCGTAGCATATTCACTGGCTGAAGATAAAAAACAGCACATATGGATAAACTCCTTTAACGAAGGACTTTTTGAATACAATGGCTCCGGATTTATTCAATATGGCATTAAAAACGGGCTTTCGGATTTAGCGATAACTTCCATTGCTGTTGATGAATCAAATAATGTAATTGCAGTAAATAAAAAAGGGATTGACATACTTAATCCGGTAAAAAACACAGTTCAGCATTTTGGAAATGAATCAGGATTTACCGAGATACAGCCTAATCTTAATTCTATAACTAACGGACAGGATAATAACATCTGGATCGGCACCGAGAATGGTATTGTAAGTTTAAACACAAATACATTACCTATTGCTTATATGCCTGTTGCTGTAATTGAAAAAGTTAGTTTATTTAACTTAGTAATTGATACTTCTTTAAAAAAGAATTTTACTTATGCCGAAAATAATTTCAGCTTTAAGCTTGCGGCAGCTTACTACAAAGCATCAGAAAAAATAAAATTTCAATATTGGCTTGAAGGGTATAGTAAAAACTGGGAAACAACTTCTGACAGGGTTATCATCTTTCCTCAACTGCACCCTGGCAAGTACCTCATGAAGGTAAGGGCATCCGCCAATGATAACTTTCAATCTGCACCGGTTGCATATTACAGTTTCAGTATTTCAAAATCATTCTGGACTACTTGGTGGTTTTACCTGTTAACAGCCTTAATTATTGCTGCGTTAGTTTATTGGGTTTCAAGCCAACGGATAAAATCAGTAAAAAAGAATGAACGGTCTGAAATGGAAAAGTTTCAATTAAAATATGATGCTTTAAAAAATCAGGTAAACCCACATTTTCTGTTCAACAGTTTCAACGCTTTAATGAATATTGCAGAGGATGACCCAAAAGAAGCGGCAAAACTCATTAAACATCTCTCGCAGTTTTACAGAAAAATGACTGCCTTTAGTAAGTTAGAATTAATAAGTTTAAAAGAAGAGCTTGAATTACTCAACTCTTATCTTTTTATTCAGAAAAAAAGATTTGGGGAAGCACTGCAGGTTATAATCGATATAAACCCGGTTTTAATAGAAACAACCTCACTCCCGCCTTTGGTTTTACAATTATTGACCGAAAATGCCGTTAAACATAATACTGTAAGTAAAGACAAACCATTACACGTAGATATTTTTATTGAAAAGGATTTTATAGTAATACGCAATAACATCAACAAAAAAATAGACAAGGAAGAAAGTGAAGGTGTTGGATTACAGAATATAAAGAATAGGTATAAAATTTTAATTAAAAAGGGACTTGAAAAACAGGTAACCGAAACGGAATTTATAATTAAATTGCCACTAATATTTAACGGTTAAAGATGAGAATACTTATTATAGAAGATGAAGAACAGGCTGTAAAGCGCCTGCAGAAAATGATTTATAAAGTCATTTCCGAAGCCGTTTATATTGGCACTTCATCGAGTATTGAAGAAACCATAAACTGGTTTCAAAACAATAAACAGCCTGATTTGATCTTTATGGATATTCAATTAGCCGACGGAACAAGTTTTCAAATTTTTAATACCGTAAAAATCACTTGCCCGGTTATTTTTACAACCGCTTATGAAAGTTATGCGCTGCAGGCTTTTAAAGTAAACAGCGTAGATTACTTACTTAAACCTTTTGAAGAAAATGATGTAAAATCTGCTATGGACAAACTAAAATTACTCCAGCAATCGGGAAAATCTTCTGTTGACTATCTCAAAATTTTAACCTCTGTTGAACTACCACAAAAAAAATATAGAGACCGTTTTATCATAAAACTCGGCGACACAATTAAATCACTGCGCATTGATGATATTGCCTATTTCTACACAGAAAATAAAACAAATTTTGTGTGTATGAATGAAGGTAAAAAACTACCTATTGATTTCACGCTGGATCAGGTAGAAGAAATGATAAACCCAAAGTATTTTTTTCGCATAAACAGGCAATTTATTATTGGGCACCATGCCATTGGTGATATGAAACAACATACCCGCCTAAGAATCATTGTTACATTAAATCCTCCTTATAAATCAGTTATTGTTGTAGCTATAGACAGAGCCCAGGATTTCAGAGCCTGGCTTTCAGAATAACAACCCTCTTCATCTTAATTACAGATTCAACAGTAAATAATGCAGCTTGGGCATGGTTTTACCAGAATTTTACAAAAGCTGGCTTGATTTTTCGTTTCTAAACAAGTAACTCTTACAACCTTTTTTCAGCAAAAAGCGATACCCCTTTTTAATAACCAATTTATTTAATTGATTAAACTTTTTATGTTTATGAAACAGAGACTTACGATTACTATTGCAAGCTTTTTAGTATTTTTTATAGTACTTTTTCAGTTTGCATGTAAGCATGAAATACCGGTTCCTATATGTGACGGTAGTACATTTTCAATAATAATTACGCAAACACCTGCAACATTAAACCAGAATAACGGAACCATCACCGCCACTGCAACAGGCGGTTCGGGTTTTAAATTCAGTTTAAATGGAAGCGCATACCAGGATACCGGATATTTTTCTGGTTTAGAACCATTCAGAACTTATAGTGTTGTTGGAAAGAATTCGGCGGGCTGCACAGATACAGCCATCGTACAAATAGATTCATACGATCCCTGCCAGGGCGTTACGATAAATGTTATACTAACAAAAACAGATGCATCGCCTAACCAATCAAACGGCACTGTTACTGCTACCGCAACCGGCGGCACAGGCTTCACTTACAGCATCAACAGTGGAACATTTCAAAACAATGGAACATTTACCGGCCTTGCTGCAGGCACCTATGTAGTTGCAGCAAAAAGTGCTACGGGTTGTTTGGGTACCAGTCAAATTACGGTTGGTACAAATAACCCTTGCGCCGGAATAACGGTTGTAGTAAACACAACAGTTGTGCAGCCAACAACCGGCCAAAGTAATGGCTCAATTACTGCCTCTGCAACAGGAGGTTCGGGATTTACTTTCAGTATAAACAACGGCCTCTTTCAAACCAGCGGAACTTTTTCAGGGTTAGCTGCGGGGAACTATACAATTACTGCAAAAAATTCTAATGGGTGTACTGGTGTGGCTACTGTTGCATTGGGTTCTACAAATCCATGTGCTGGAATAACTGTTGTTGTAAGTACTACCCAGGTAGATCCAACCCAGGGGCAGTCAAATGGTTCAATTACGGCCACAGCAACAGGTGGCACAGGATTTACCTATAGCCTGAATAACGGCACCTTCCAGACAAGTGGAACCTTCTCTAACCTTGCGGCAGGCACTTATACAATTACAGCAAAAAATTCAAATGGATGTTTAGGCAGTAAACAGGTTACACTAACAGGAGTAAGCCAGTGTACTAACATTAATATATTAATAACCACAACGGTAGTTAATACAACTCCCTGTGTTACCCCAACAAACAATGGTAGTATTACTGTTACAGCCACAGGTTCAACAGGGTTTACCTATAACATTAATGGAGGTACTTATCAGGTCAGCAATATTTTTGCCAGCCTCAATGCAGGTAATTTCTTAATTGGTGTTAAGGATGCAAATGGCTGTACAAAAACCCAAACTACCACAGTGGGCGTTGTTACCAGTGGACCTATGTTTGCACAGGTGCGGAGTTTAATAAGCACAAGATGTAATGGCAGTGGCTGCCATATAGGCTCTGGTCAAAATGCTGCAGGGTATAATTTTGATTCGGATTGTAATATAGTTTCTAAATGGAATCAGATAAATCAGACATCGGTATTATATGGAAGCGGATGGGTGAAAATGCCCAAGAGCCCTCAACCCTTGTTAACAGCAGCCGAAAAAGCACTTATTACCAACTGGGTGAATGCAGGTCATAAATACACAGATTGATTTAAATAAATTAAGATTGTGAAAAGCTACGTGCTGGCCTGTATTTAAAAAGAAAAGTGAATACAGGTTCAGCATGTTTAAATACAGGTTCGGCAAGCAACACTATACTATTTATGATGATTGGCTCAATTTTGTATTAACATAAATAAATGAATTTTATATGAAACCAGGAAGAAAAAAAATACTCACCATCACATTGCTCTCGGTTTTAGTACTAGTCATTACTGCTGGTGTTGTTGGGTTTAAAATGTATAATATGCCGCACAGAAATGTGGAGGCAGAAAAGGCTATTAAAATTTCGGCATTGGATCTTGTAAACACATATGAGAATGACGAAGCTGCAGCAAATGCCAGGTATCTTGATAAAATACTTGAAGTGAAAGGAACAATAGCATCTCTATCAAAAAATCAAAAAGGAGAACAGGTTGTTACACTAAAAGGTACTGATTTAAGTGGTATAATCTGTACACTTGAAGCCTCCCCTGCATTCGATATAAAACCTGATATGCCGGTTTTAATTAAAGGCATATGCACAGGGTTTCTTACTGATGTAGTTTTAGTACGGTCAATTATTCAGGCTGAGTAATAAAACGAATTGTAATACTTTTTTATGAATCAATTTAAAACCCTAACAAAACTTAAAATGAAATATAGGAAATCCTTACTGTTGCAATTTACCGGTTTAATTTTATGCTCTTTGATTATTTACTCCTGTAAACACGATATTCCATTAAATACTTATGAAGCACCAATTACAGGCGGTACACAAACCTGCAGTACTGATACAGTTTATTTTCAAAACAAAATTTTACCCCTGCTTAATTCTGGCTGCGCTATGAGTGGTTGCCACGATGCGATAACACATAAAGAAGGTGTGAATTTAACCAGCTATTCCAAAATCATGTCAACCGGAGGGGTAAGGCCTGGCTATCCTGCAAACAGTAAATTATATACTGTGTTAAGCAAAAGCGGCAGCGACAGAATGCCTCCCCCACCTGCCGCAGCATTTACTACAGCAGAAAAAGCACTCATAAATAAATGGATACTACAAGGGGCATTTAATAATTCCTGTAATGATTGTGATACAACTATGTTTACTTATTCAGGAGCTGTTGCGCCGGTAATGAACACGTATTGCAAAGGCTGTCACAACCCTTCTTCTTTAGGAGGAGGTATTGATGTAAGCACATATGCTGCTGTAAAAAGTATCACTTTAAATGGCAAACTGATGGGAAGCATAAAACATTCTGCAGGATATATTGCAATGCCGCAGGGAAGTACAAAACTTTCGGATTGCAGAATTGAACAGATTCAAAAATGGATAACAGCCGGCACATTAAACAATTAATTTTTTAACTATGAAAATAAAAATATCTGGCATGAAGATCATTGCAATAATTATCGTTTCAATGCTTTCCGTTTTATCATTTGAAAGCTGCTATTACGATAAAGCAGACTTGTTATACCCAGACGGTAATGGCCCCTGCGATACAAGCGTAGTGGCAAAATATTCAAATGAGGTACTTCCCATAATGAGTGTGAGTTGTAATACTGGTGGTTGCCACAATACAATTGACG
>JBBQPX010000095.1:0-9281 GCA_038216775.1 Chitinophagales bacterium | reverse complement strand
GTTGGTTCTTACGGTGATGTGGGTAAAGGTTCTGCCGCTTCATTGAAGGGTGCAGGTTGCCGCGTTATCATTACAGAAATTGACCCTATCTGTGCTTTACAGGCAGCAATGGACGGTTTTGAAGTGAAGCCAATGATTGAAGCTGTTAAAGAAGCTGATATTATTGTTACAGCTTCTGGTTGTCGTGATCTGATCACAGAAAAGCATTTCCGTTTAATGAAGGATAAAGCGATTGTTTGTAATATTGGTCACTTTGATATTGAAATTGACATGGCTTGGTTAAATGCAAACTATGGTGCTACCAAAAACACTATCAAGCCTCAGGTTGATATGTACACTATCGAAGGTAAAGATGTAATCGTCTTGGCTGAAGGCCGTTTAGTTAACTTAGGTTGTGCTACAGGTCACCCATCATTTGTAATGAGTGCATCATTCACAAACCAGGTATTGGCTCAATTAGAAATTTGGCAGAACACTGATAAATACGAAAACAAGGTTTACGTTTTACCAAAGTTCCTTGATGAAAAAGTTGCCCGTTTACACCTTGCTAAAATCGGCGTGGTATTAGATGAGTTAACTGCTGATCAAAGCGCTTACTTAGGTCTTCCAAAAGAAGGTCCATTTAAGAGTGATGCTTACAGGTATTAATACTTAGGTGTCTGGCCACTACTAAAAGCTTTTAAGTTTTTAGAGTGTTCGTATCTCAGTCTTCTTCGTAGTTTTCAGAGTCGCCGTAGTGGCCTGACACCTATAATGAATCTAAAATAAAAAATCCCATCTGCCTTTGGCAGGTGGGATTTTTCATTTTGGGCCAGGCGGTGGGAATGCTGTTGTGCTGCGGTGGCGTCGCACTCTTGTACATGAAAGCTTTGTTGGGCTTTTATTGAAGCGTAGATTTTGGAGGAGTGGTTCGTGAGATACGAACCAAGGCGAAGAGGATGCTAAATTACAGTATTTTTATTGTGGGTATGAGTATTCAAAAAAATCGTACTTTACTCTCAAATCATTGTAGCGTCTAGCTCATTCTGTCAATAAAGAAACTGGTAATTTCATTTAATGACAACAGAAGAAAGTTCAAACGTTCACTCTATGGCGTGGCCTTTTTGCTTGTCTGTGTTGTCAGGTTCTTCCCAGTACCTTTTATTATAGCGTGGCTTTTCGGCCTACGCTTTTTTTATTTTATAACCTTAACTATTAAAAAATGAAACTGGTATCTATTCTATTTATTGTAACCATTTTAAGTACTTCTGTAATTGCTCAAGGGGAAAGAAAGCTAAATAAAAACTTCTCTTTCGTATTTACTGGCAAAGATTCTATAACAGCATTTAAAATAACTCAACGGGCAAAGCATAGCGGATGGGGAGAACTGTACGGTGCATTATCACAAGAGTTGATAACAAGCGACTTTAGGGTAATCACAGAAGGAGCAAACAATGCAAACACATACATAATAGAGATAGATTATAGCAGGGGTTTTTCTGCAAGTAAAATGCAATATTCAGATTTAAGGGGGCAAATACTAAACCCAACAGGATCAGAAATAATAGGAACATTTGGCTATGAGGGTAGATTTAATCCAGACGACATAAGTAAAGCCATAGCACTTAAACTATCTAAAACCGTACAAAAATAAAATGCCATGAAAACAAGAGTAATTGGGGTATTTACAATTTGTATTACAATATTAGTATCGTGCAATAAGGGACTTGATGGCAAAATAGAAAAAAGGGGAAATGGCAAAATATATCTTATAAATACATCTGAAAACAATGCCTTTAAGTTTACCGTAAAGACAACTTCTGTGACCAATGATTCTATTATGAATTACAAAACAGATATTGTTGAACTTGCGCCAGGTGATGAGAAGTACATTGGAAATGCTATAGAAGCATCCTGTGCCACACCACCCTTACCTGATGGGTATCAAATAGTAGTTGATACAACTTTAGCAACCCCACTTGTAGATGATTTGCCAGATTTAAATAAGCCTACCTTAACTAAATATACTTACAAGGTAACAGGTCAGTTACAAATTAAAACGCTAACCCCTCCACCAGTTAAGAAAAGACGTTAACTTTTCGCCGCTGTTGGCGTAACTAAAGTTCAAACTATCACTATTATAAACCTCATAAAATATAAATCATTAACGCCGTCGTTGTGCATCTCGTCAACGACCGAAGCCCAGAAAACAAAAGCCAGTAGCTAACACTAAACTCAACCTAAATGAATAAAATGGTAAGGATAAATGCAAAGCTAATTAGTGACTGGGATTCATTTCACCAGATATTCAAAATGACTTTTGGATTTCCCGAATTCTACGGTAATAATATGAATGCCTGGATTGATTGTATGTCTTACATTGACGACAAGGAAGCAGGGATGACAAAGTTTTGGATAAATACAGCTGACACTTTAATTATCGAATTGACAAATTCTGAAGTCTTCAAAAAAAATTGTTTTGATATTTATTTGGCCTTATTTGAATCGGTAGCATTTGTGAACTCTAGAAAACTTTACGCAAATAATCAAGCAATGATTGCAATTGCATCAAAATAATGTACCACTCTCTTTGTTGTCGTTACTATACTTCAAACTCTCACTCTTTAAATATCACAAAATATAAAACACTAACGCCGCCAATTTCTATAATTAAACCAAATTGATTTTGCTGCCACAAATAACTATACCCACTTTTCTACTGCACCACCACCCTGTTCATTGTTAAACGCTTGCCAGTAGCATCACTCAACGCAACCCAGTAAATACCCTTGCCATTTGCCCTTACATCTACATCTACTTTTTGATAAGGAAGCGTTTGTGTAAACGATTTGGCCAAAATTTTATCTCCTCTGTTGTTAAATACAGTTATAGTTCTTTGTACTGCATTGCTTGTTTCGTTATAACTGGTTACCTGAAACTTGCCGGTACTTGGGTTGGGAGAAGGTACCAGGTTTATAGCAAAAGCGTTGGCGATGCTAATTATATTTGAAACTCCCACGCCGCAGCCATTAACATCAGTAACTTTTACCTGATAATCACCGGCAAAACCATAGTTTACCAGTAGTGTATCTGCCGTGGCACCCGGCAAAACCGAACCGTTATAATACCAGGTATAGGTAGCTGCGGGGTTGGGTGTAACGGTACTAAATATCGTGGTTGTTTGTCCTGCACTAATAGTTAAAGGGTTGGCGGTTATGGCAACGGTTGGCGAAGCGTAAACCGTTAATAAAGCCGCAGATGAAGCGGCACTTGGGCAACTACCACCTCCATAAATAAATACTTTAAAATAACTCCCGCTCATAACAAGCGTTGCTGGGTTGATGGTAAGGGTTGCAGTATTAATACCACTAAAAGGCGCCGTGTTAGTAATATTAGTAAAAGGCCCTGTTGCATAGGAGCTTGTTGCCCATTGGTAACTAAATGGCCCAATACCGGCTACCCCTACCGTAAAAGTTGCAGAGCTGTTAGCACAAACAGTTTTATTAACCGGTTGTGTAACAATATTAACCGGGCTACCAACAGTAACTACTACCGACCTTGGCGGCGATGTGCAAACCGATGAACCGGGCGGAACCGCCGTTGTAGTTACCTGATAAGTATAAACACCAGCTGGCAAAGGTCTTACCCAAACTGAATCTACAGCCGTACCGGCAATATACGGTACAGTAGCAGGAGCATTTGCATATAGACCGGTCATAGGGCTCCATACAGCTGGGCTTGCAGGAGCACCAGCAACTACCTTTAGTTTTATTGGCGCATCACCTATACACATATTAACGGATGCTGGCGTAATAACAGGTGCAGGCGGTGTGTAATTTACCAATGCAGTGGCAGAGCTATAGCAGCCACTTGCTGTAAATGTTCCGGTTACGGTATATGTTGTGGTTACAGTTGGCCCTGCATAAACAGTAGATAAATTTGTGCCTGTATATGGTGCTGTCAAGGTGCAATTTGTATACAAACCGGCTAAAGGCGACCAGACATAACTGTCTGCACTACCACTTGCTGTTAACGGTCCATTACATCCTAAATTTGCAACTCCGCCACAACTTGTAGCTGGTGTAACATTTACAACCGGCGGAACACAGTTTACAGTAACCGTATTGTCTGTACTGGTGGATGCATTGTTGGGTTGTGTACAAGCATTCTGCGAAACGCCGGCCGCAATGGTAGCTATTACAATTCCGATTGCCGTAATACCAGATACTGCTACATTGTAAGTAGTGCCACTTCCGGTAACAATGCCTGTTGTAGCACCGGCAGTTCCTGATAAAGTAACATCACCGGTTGCAAACCCGGTAACCACCTGATCAAACACTACGGTGAAATTAATGGGCGATACTGAAGTAGGGTCAGGTTGTGATACTGATTGGTTGATGGTAACATTGGGGTTTCCTATTAAATAAGTAACCGTATTATCTGTACTGGTAGATGCAAGGTTGGGCTCCAGCAGCACATTGGTGCATACAGCCGCAGGAATGTTGGCTATTATTGTTCCGCAGGATGTCATACCGGATACTGCTACATTATAGAGAGTTGGCCCACCTGTGACAACTTTGGTAGTAGCACCGGCTGTGCCGCTAAGGGTCACCCCTGCTGACATAAACCCAGTAACAGGCTGATCAAACTGCACCACAAAAATAATGGGTGCCTGGTTTGTAGGATCCGCCTGAAATGCTGCCTGATTAATGGTGACGGCAGGATTTGTTGCAACTATTCCGGGTGTACCTGTCATCTGCCCATTGGCAGTTAAAAAGGAAAAAAGAAATACAGTAATTGTTGAGAGTAATAATTTTATCATCGGCAGCTGGTTTAAGTAGGAATGAAAATGCACCCTTATATACTAATTGAAAATTAATTCTTTTTCGTTAAAAATGCAAATTAATAATAATGTTACAGTTCGGCTCCATGGCAACAATCATCAAGAAAAGCCGCCTGCGGCTCCCTTTAATTTGAACGAAGATTTATTTGCTGATCATGATTGATTAGGATTTATCTGCGAAAATCTTATTTATCATAAAAATTTGCCTTCCACATAAGCACTGCAAGTGCTCAACTTAATTACATGGCCCATCGGTGCTTAAACTTTAAAATCCATCCCATCAATCATCGTAAAATAAAAACACTAATGTGGTATTTTGTCTATTTACAGCAACAATGAATAAAAAGCAAAACGGATAGCTTTAAACTACTGCTTTACTTTCTTTCAAAAGCTGCGTTACTATTGAAAATTAGCGAACTATTTACTATAAATTTACGTTTATATATTAGCGAATAGCTAAAGTTTTGCCCTGGCTTTATTTAAACAAAACTTTAAACGGCAATACATTAAATTATATGAAATTTCTTTTAATAATATCTTCCATATTAATATTTAATCCGGGTACGTCATTAGCACAACGGAAGGTTAAAAGCAATTCCTATAATTTAATACTCAAGAAATTAGTGCCGTCAACAATACCAGCAATAAGTGTTGACAGTCTTGTTAAAATTGAAAAATCAGTTATACTTTTAGATGCAAGAGAATCGGGCGAGTTTGAAGTGAGCCACATTGATAATGCAGTATTTGTAGGCTATAACAATTTCAGTATAGACTCTTTAAAAAATTTAGCAAAAGATAGTCCCATTGTAGTGTATTGTTCAGTTGGGTACCGCAGTGCAAAAATTGCTGAAAAATTAGTTGCAAACGGATTTACAAATGTTAAAAATTTATACGGCGGTATTTTTGAATGGAAAAATGAAAACCATAATGTTTACAATAATAGCGGCATAACAGAAAACGTACATGCTTATAATAAAACCTGGGGAATGTGGTTAAAAAAAGGGATTAAGGTTTACGATAAATAGAACTTTATAATGAATAAATATTGGCAGATTATAAAAGACGGCTACAGTGATTACTGGCATTATTTGGTAACCACAATTTTACAACCCGGCTGGAATAATTATTTTTACTGGCTGCTTGCTATTTCCATCATCGTTTGGTTGTTGGAAATATTATTTCCATGGCGTACAAACCAATCTATTGTAAGAAAAGATTTTTGGTTAGATGGGTTTTATATTCTTTTCAATTTTTTTCTATTTTCTTTAATTATATACAACGCCGTTAGTAATGTAGCTGTCGCATTTTTTTCTGATATGCTATCCCGTATCGGTATTAAAAATATGGTAGCCATTAATTTACAGGCATTACCCGTTGCAGTTAAGTTTATCATTATGTTTTTAGTGGCAGATTTTATTCAATGGAATATCCATAGATTATTACATAAAAGCAAGGTCCTTTGGCAGTTTCATAAAGTACACCATTCAGTAGAAGAGATGGGATTTGCAGCACATTTCAGATTTCATTTTATGGAAACTATTATCTATAAAACGCTTCAATATATACCGTTGGCAATGCTGGGTTTCGGACTTACCGATTTTTTTATAGTACACATTATTTCCGTTGCAATTGGTCACTTAAATCACAGTAATCTCAATTGGACATACGGACCTTTGAAATATGTTTTTAATAATCCTGTTATGCATTTGCAACATCACAGTAAAAAATTGCCGCCCAATAGTTATGGCGTAAATTTTGGCTTATCATTAAGCCTATGGGATTATTTATTTAAAACAAACCATTTACCTGACAATGGTAAAAATGCAAATACAGTTTTAGGTTTTAGTGGTGATGCAAACTATCCTGATACTTTCTTAAAACAAACAACCCAGCCCTTTAAAGAATTGTTCAAAAAAAAATAATTGCAAACTGTAAAACCGTGAGCAAAAACGACTAACTATCAGGCTGTTGGCATTTTTTCATTTTGGATAATTAATGCACAAAAAGAAATATCATTTTTTATCTTGCATCCATGTATTCCCAAGAACAAACATCAAAAATAAAAGCTCAATTCTGGACGAGCTTTGGGCAATATATGAAACCCGTACCCGGTGTATCTGGTCTTCCTGTTAACTGGATAAATTATAAAACAGGTATCAGAAATATTCATTTTAAAATGGATGCTGATAACACAAAAGCTGTTATTGCAATTGAAATTTCGCATCCGCAGGAAGACCAAAGATTACAGTATTACAATCAATTTGTATCTCTTAAAAAGTTATTAACCTCAACAACTACGTTCAACTGGCAGTTTAATGAAATTTTTCAAACAAATCATAAAACCATCAGCAGCATATCACTACAACTTGATGGTGTAAACATCTTAAACCAATCTGACTGGCCGGCTATTATTAGTTTTTTAAAGCCACGTGTAATTGCACTTGATGCCTTTTGGGATTTGGTTAAGGATGGATTTGAATAAAATTCGCTAAAAGAATTCGTCGAAAGGCAAGTTCCTGCATTAAATTTGCAGTACAATCATCAGCATGACAAAACTTTCAGTAAACATAAATAAACTCGCCACTTTACGTAACAGCCGCGGTGGCAATAATCCAGATTTAATAAAAGCTGCACTGGATATTGAACGCTTTGGTGCAGATGGTATTACCGTTCATCCGCGGCCAGATGAAAGGCATATAAGATACCATGATGTATTTGAGCTAAAGAAAATTGTTACTACTGAATTTAATATTGAAGGTAATTGCACCGAACAGAAATTTGTTGATTTGGTATTGGCCAACAAACCAACACAGGTTACGTTAGTGCCCGATGCCTTGGGGCAACTCACATCAAACCATGGATGGAATACAATTGAACATGCAGCTTACCTAAAAAACATGATTGCTGTTTTTAAAAATGCAGGTATTCGTGTTTCTATTTTTGTTGACCCGGTTGTAGAAATGGTTGAGGGCGCAAAAGCTACCGGTACAGACAGGATTGAGTTATACACCGAAGGGTTTGCAAAACAGTTCGCAGTTGGCAATAAGGAGTTGGCAATAGCCCCGTTTATTGCTGCCGCAACAAAAGCAAATGAATTAGGCTTAGGCATTAACGCTGGCCATGATTTGGATTTAGAAAACCTGAAATATTTTTCTCAAAATATTCCCGGCTTATTGGAAGTATCTATTGGCCACGCATTAATATGTGATGCTATTTATCTTGGGCTTGAAAATGCTGTGCAGCTTTACAAAAGGCAGCTTGCGTAAAAATTTACAAACAAAAAGCGGCCGATAACGACCGCTTAGAAAAAAGTTCAATATAGATATGCTGTAAAAGTGAGTGACACAACGATGACGCCCAAAGCTTTAATGCTGGTGCAAAAAAACTACTTTAAAATTTTAGCAAGCTTTCTATCAAGCGCAGCGCCTCTCAAATTTTTGCCAACTATTTTACCTTGTGGGTCAATTAAAAAGTTTTGCGGAATGCTAAATATCTGAAACTGTTGTGCGACTGAATTTTGCCAACCTTGTAAATCACTTACGTGCGTCCAGGTGAGGCCGTCCATCATAATAGCTTCAATCCAAGCCGGTTTTGCTTTATCTAATGAAACGCCTAACACCGTAAAATTTTTGCTTTTGTACTTATTGTAAGCTGCTACAAGGTTAGGGTTTTCCAGGCGGCAAGGGCCACACCAACTGGCCCAAAAATCTACCAGTACATAATTGCCACGCAGTGACGATAAACTCACTGGCGCACCTGTAGTATCTGGCTGCGAAAAATCAGCAAGCATTGTACCCGGGCCATTTACTTTACCTTCTTTTATTTGCTGTGCAATGTATTGCCCCATGGCAGATGACTTGATTGAAGGCTCCAGCAAATTAAAAAGAGATTCAGTTTTAAACACATCATCAGCAATTTGATTGTATCTAATAACCGCCAATGGTGTAATAGGCGACCCGGTATGCGTACTCACAAATTCAGTAATCAAACTCATAGCCTTTGCAGTTTTAGCAGAATCATAATCGGCATCTTCTGCAAAAACAGATTGGTAAGGTTCTAACGAAGTATTGAATTGCTCAAAAGCGGTGTGTGATTGCGATCCTACAACTTTTGATTTATCTATGGTTGCTTTATCGCCGGTTATTTGCACCTTGCTGTTGTCTAAAAATAAAGTGATGTAGGGCGGTTGTTTGTTAAAAAGGATAATCTTAAAATCGGGCTTTTCCATTTTTCCTTTAAATGAAAACTTGCCGTCTTTAATAGACGTGGTCATTTCGGTTGCTCCGGTTTGACCATTTAAAAACTCCACTGCTGTCCCTTCAGGGAAACCAGAAACTACTGCATTAATTTCAAAGCTTGCTGCTACTGCCTTTACAACATCGGGCGATTTAACCGCTGCTTTCGTCTTGGCTTTTGTATTATTTTTTACTTTTGTCTGGGCAAATGTTACAACGGGCGC